>JABMQX010000279.1 GCA_013203085.1 bacterium
GATTGCAGTACCGATAGAGGGCAATACAATACCCCATAGGATTCTGGGGCGGTACGGGGCTGCGAAAGTTCTCTTGAAGCCGGCGCCACCCGGTACTGGGATCATTGCCGGGGGCGGGGCCAGGGCGCTCCTTCAGCTGTCTGGGATCAAGGATATTCTCGCAAAATCCCTGGGCTCGAATAACCCCCTCAACGTGATCAAAGCAACCATTGATGGGCTGACCCGCATGAAGCGCAGGGAGGACCCGGAGAAGCTTGACAGAGGTTGAAGTCATGACGCTGAGTGAACTCAGGAATAACCCGGGCGCCCGGAAGGGGACCCGCCGGAAAGGAAGGGGGCCGGGCTCCGGCCGAGGCAAGACGTGCGGTAAGGGCCACAAAGGACAGAAAGCAAGAGTCGGGAAACAAGGCACCCGAGGGTTTGAAGGAGGACAGATGCCCCTTTATCGGCGGCTGCCGAAGAAGGGGTTCAACCACACCCGCTTCAAAACGGTCTATTGTGTTGTGAACTTGAAGGCTCTCAACGCCTTCGATGGTGGCTCAAGGATAACCCCCAGTGTGTTGAAGAAGAAGAGACTGATAGCAAGTGTGCGCCTGCCGGTGAAGGTTTTGGGGGATGGTGAGCTGACAGTGAAACTGGATGTTGTCGCCCACGCCTTCAGCCAGAAAGCGCGAGAGGCAATTGAACGGCAGGGCGGAACCTGCGAGATCATAGGCTGAGGAAAATGCTTTCAGCGTTCGCCAGTATCTTCAAGATTCCGGACCTTCGTAAGAAGGTTTTGATGACGTTGCTTCTATTGGCGGTCTGTCGGATAGGGGCCCAGGTGCCGACGCCCGGAGTCAATAAGGTGGCCCTGGAGCAGGCTTTTGAGAAGAAGACAGGCCCGGCTACGCTTTTCGGGCTGATCAACATGTTCTCCGGAGGAGCGTTTCGGCGAGCAACAGTGCTGGCTTTAGGGATTATGCCCTACATCAGCGCGTCAATCATCCTGCAGCTCTTGACGGCGGTAATCCCCGCCCTGGAGAAACTTCGCAAGGAGGGAGGTGAGGAGGGACAAAGAAAGATGACGCAGTACACCCGCTATGCGACGCTGGGTCTGTGCGCGTTCCAGTCTTTCTTCATGGCGACCTTCGTTGAGTCCCTCAACGCCCAGTTTCCGGCGGCAGGCATCGTGGCAAACCCGGGGATCGGGTTTCGGTTGATGACGATGATCACGATGACCGCCGGCACGATGTTTCTGATGTGGGTGGGGGAGCAAATCTCCGAGCGCGGGGTCGGCAACGGGATTTCGCTGATTATCACAATCGGTATTGTTTCGCGGGCGCCTATCGCTCTGTCTGCGCTATGGGAAAACCTGTCCCTGAAAGACCCCTCGGCGCAGCAGCTTCGTCCATCGTGGCTGCCGGTGTTGATGCTGCTGTTCGCCGCTGTGACAGCCGGAGTTATTATGTTGACGCAGGGACAACGGAGGATTCCGGTTCAATACGCGAAGAGGATAGTCGGCCGTCGGGTTTATACGGGGCAGAGCAGTTATATTCCGTTGAGAGTGAACTACGCGGGTGTGATCCCGATCATCTTCGCATCGGCGATCCTGATGTTTCCGGCAACCATAGGAACGTGGACAAAGGTCTATCTCGTCAGGAAAATGGCGGCGCTGTTGTACCCGGACAAACTCTTTTATATGATTGTCTATGTTCTACTGATCTTCTTCTTCTGCTATTTCTGGACGGCAACGCAGTTTGACCCGATTCAGATCGCCAATAACATGAAGAGGAACGGAGCGTTCGTCCCCGGGATCCGTCCGGGGAAACCCACAGCGGCTTTTTTTGATAAGACTATGACCCGCCTTACGTTCGCGGGCGCAATTTTCCTGGCTTTCATAGCGGTGAGCCCCCGCCTTCTAATTCGGAGTATCCCGGGGATTGACTGGAACATAGCGAGCTTTTTCGGCGGAACTGCCCTTCTGATCATTGTGGGCGTGACGCTGGATACGATGCAGGCCATCGAATCGCACTTGTTGATGAGGCATTACGATGGCTTCATGAAGAAAGGCAAGTTAAGAGGGCGTTATTGATGGGAGAAAGCCGTGGCAAAAAAGCCATCATCATCTTCGGCCCTCCCGGCGCCGGTAAGGGCACTCAGGCCAGCAGGCTGATCGAGGAGTTGAAACTTGTTGCCATCGCGACCGGGGACATCCTCCGGGAGGCTGTTGCCAAAGGGTCGCCCCTCGGAGTGAAGGCGGCGGAGTATATGACCAGGGGGGAGCTGGTTCCGGACGAGGTCATGATTCCGATAGTGGAGGAAAAGTTGTCAGAAGATCGCGGCGACAACGGGTTTCTTCTGGACGGGTTCCCACGAACCGTTCGTCAGGCAACCATGCTGGATGATGCGGCGAGAAAGAACGGAGTCAAAATTGACAAGGCGATATATCTGAAGACATCAAAGGATGTAATCATTCAGAGGCTTTCGGGACGGAGAGTCTGTCCTAACTGCGGCGCCGTTTACCACGTGGAAAACATCCCGCCAAAGGTTGAGGGTGTTTGTGACACGTGTGGCACGGCTCTGGTTCAAAGGGAGGACGATAGGGAAGAAGCTATTGTCAGACGGCTTGTGGAGTACGAGAAACAGACCACGGATGTGATCCGTTACTATAGAAAGAAAGGAATTCTCGTCGAAGTCAATGGGGACCTTCGAATTGAGGTTTCTTATCCCATGATTGTGAAAACCCTCGGTGGGGAGAATTGCTCATGATCGCCCTGAGGTCACCCAAAGAACTCGACAAGATGAGAAAGAGTGGTTCCGTCCTCGCGGCGATAGTGGAAAAGTTGGTGGATATGGTGCAGGAGGGGATTACGACGGCGGAGCTCGATGCGGAAGCCGAGAGGTTAATGAAAGACAACGGAGCGGTGTCGGCTTCGAAAGGCTATCACGGTTATCCGGCTCACATCTGCACCTCGGTCAACGAGGAAATCGTGCACGGTATTCCGGGTCCGAGGAAGCTGAAGCCGGGAGATATTGTAAGTATTGACGTGTGTGTGCAGGTGGACAGTTTTTTCGCAGATATGGCCAGGACTGTGCCCGTCGGGGAGATAGATGGGGAGAAGAAGCAATTGGTCGCCACCGCCAGGGAGGCGCTCGAGGCAGGCATCAAGCAAGCCATGCCGGGCAATCGGCTTTACGATATTTCCCATGCCATCGAGGAAACGGCAAGAAGAAGCGGCTTTTCGGTGGTGCGGAGGTTCACCGGGCACGGGATCGGCAGGGAAATGCACGAGGAACCGAAGATCCCGAACTATGGCAAAGCACACACGGGGCCGAAGATATTGCAGGGAATGACCTTCGCTATCGAGGCGATGCTGAATGCAGGTACCCATCGGGCCGTCATCCTCGACGACGATTGGACGGCGGTTACTAACGACGAACGGCCGTCGGCACATTTTGAGGATACTATCGCCGTTACCCGGGAAGGACCAGAGGTCTTTACATGCCTAAGGAACAAGCCATAAGAATGGAGGGGATCGTCAAGGAGCTTTTGCCGAACACGATGTTTCGCGTGGAGCTTCCGAACAAGCATCGGATTCTGGCTCATATTTCCGGAAAGATGCGGATGCACTTTATCCGCATCCTTCCCGGCGATAAAGTTACGGTGGAAATGTCTCCTTACGATCTCACGAGAGGCAGGATTGTTTACAGGGAGAAGTGAAGGGCTTTCGGCGCTCGGTCGCGCGCTAACGGCGCAGGGAGAAGCCCGCGAGACGTGATGGGCCTTGTTGACGGCCCCGTGAGCCGCCGAAGCGAAGGATGGATTTATGAAAGTCAAGTCTTCCGTCAAGCGTATTTGTGAACGGTGCAAGATCGTGAAGCGAAAAGGGATCGTGCGAGTCATTTGCACTAACCCCCGCCACAAGCAGAGACAGGGGTGAGGAGCCAAGGCTCCTAATGTCCCGAGGAGCGAAGGGAGGAAAGAAAGGTGCCGAGAATTGTTGGTGTTGATGTCCCTGCCCAGAAAAGGATTGATGTGGCGTTGACCTATATCCACGGTGTCGGGCGACTGCTTTCGAATAAGATTCTGGCCGAAGCAGGTGTTGACCCTAATATCAGGGCGAAGGACCTCACCCTGGAAGACGTCAGCAAGATCAATGTGGTTATTCAGGGAGGATATAAGGTCGAGGGCGATCTCCGCAGAGAGGTTTCAGCGAACATTAAGAGACTAATCAGTACTCATTCTTATCGTGGATTGAGACATCGGATGGGACTGCCTGTGAGAGGGCAGAAAACTCGCACCAACGCCCGGACGCGAAAAGGTCCGAGACGGGCGACGGTGGCGTTGAAGAGGAAGGCAAGATAAGCAAGGAAATGGGAAAGAGCGATAGGTCCTCACGCAAACGAACGGGGCGAAGGCACACTGGTAAGGTTGTGCCTTCCGGCATTGCCCATATTCAGGCAACGTTCAACAATACGATTGTGACAATCACGGATCTGTCCGGAAACGTGGTTGTGTGGTCGAGCGCCGGAAAGGCGGGCTTCTCCGGGTCACGGAAGAGCACGGCCTACGCGGCTCAGATGGTTGCCGGGGATGCCGGGAATGCTGCGGTCGCCCGTGGGATGCGAGAGGTCAAGGTCTATGTAAAAGGACCTGGCTCCGGAAGAGAATCGGCTATCCGCGCGCTGCAAGCAGCAGGGCTGACAATTACCGTGATTAAGGATGTAACGCCTATCCCTCACAATGGATGCCGCGCGCCGAAGCGGCGCAGGGTGTAGCCTGGCCGATTGCGGGCTGCGGATTGCGGAATCCTGAGTCTGGATTGCGGCCTCCGAAATCCGAAATCTGAAATGCGGGAAGGAGATACGATGGCAAGGTACACTGGACCTGTCTGTAAGGTTTGCCGCAGAGAGGGCGAAAAACTCTATCTCAAAGCCAATAGATGTTCCACCCAGAAGTGTGCCCTCGAACGTCGGAATTATCCCGCTGGCGAACATGGTCACAGACGGAGGAAGATCTCTGATTACGCCCTGCAGTTGCGGGAGAAACAGAAGCTTCGGCGGATGTACGGAGTCCTCGAGAAGCAATTTCGGATCTACCGTGACAGGGCTTCGAGACAACGAGGCGTAACCGGAGGAATCCTCCTTCAGTTTCTGGAGAGACGTCTGGACAATGTTGTTTTCCGGGTTGGATTCTGCCCCAGCAGACCCTCCGCAAGGCAGATGGTCACACACGGTCACTTTCTCGTCAACGGCAGAAAGGTTAACATTCCGTCGTACATGGTCTCGGCCGATGACGTCGTCGAGGCGAGGACGAAGGAATCCACGAAAAAATGGATCGAGGGCATGCTGGGAACCGCTGACCGCCGGCCTGTGCCGGAATGGTTGAGCGTTGATTTTGAGAACTACAAGGTGAAGGTCGTAAGGTTGCCGAAACGCGAGGAGATCGCCGTCACGGTCGATGAGTCGTCGGTGGTTGAGCTTTATTCGAAATAGACAAGACCTTGGCTGTATCTTGTCAATCATGTCAAGAATCTTTTGACGCGATAACAGGATAGAAAGGATCCAGGAGAAGTCGTATGGCTGTCAAGTTAGCTCGGTTCGAGATGCCCAAAAGGGTCATCAAGGAGGAAGGATCGGCCACAGATACTTATGGGAAATTCGTCGCGGAGCCCTTTGAGGCGGGCTTAGGACACACCATAGGCAACTCCCTCAGAAGGGTGTTGCTTTCTTCACTGGAAGGAGCTGCCATCACCTCCGTGAAGATAGATGGAATTCAGCACGAGTTCTCGACGATTTCCGGGGTCTTAGAGGATGTGTCAGAGATAATCCTCAATCTCAAAAGGGTTCTGTTGGTGTCACATTCTCGCGAGCCGAAGGTTCTTGAGCTGAAGGTGAAAAGGAAAGGGGAGATTGTCGCCGGAGATTTCAAAGCCGACGCGACAGTGGAGATTCTCAATCCCGATCAGCTCATCTGTACGGCGACGGCCGAGAAGAAAATCAGTATGCAGGCGACTGTCTCTGTAGGGAGAGGATATGTCCCTTCTGAGCTGAACAAGTTGCCCGATCAACCGATCGGGGTCATCGCCATGGATTCGGTCTTCAGCCCGGTCAGGAGGGTGAAATACTATGTGGAGAACACTCGCGTAGGACAACAGATGAACTATGACCGTTTGGTTATGGAAGTCTGGACGGACGGGCGATTGACTCCCGACGAGGCCCTCAAGCAGGCTTCGGCGATTCTGAGACTTCACTTCAATGCCTTCGTTGACTACGACGAGAACTATGTCGAATTCGAGGCCGAGGAGGAAAAAGAAGAAGATGCGAAGGCGGAGCTCCGGAAGATGCTCGAGACCCCCATCGGCGAGATCGAGCTTTCCGTTCGGGCGGCGAATTGTATCGCCGCTGCCAATATCAAGACCATACGCGACCTCGTGCAGAAGACTGAAGCGGAAATGCTGAAGTATAGAAACTTCGGCAAAAAATCGTTGAACGAAATAAAGGCTATCCTGGAAGGCATGGGGCTTTCCCTCGGGATGGACCTTCAAGAAACCCTTGGCCCCAAGATTGAATAGGAAGAATCCTGGCGTCTCTTCGATTGCGGATTCCGAAATCCGAAATCGGTTGGCGTCTTAGCGAGACGAACCGGACGTCGGAAAGATTGTTGACCGGATAACCACGCCGCGGGCATGGTCAAAGAAGCTCCTCTCGCGAAGACGCAAGTTGCAAATGATCAAGGAGTGAGCTCATGCGTCACCGGAAGCGGACCGTCAAACTGGGGCGGAACTCGAGTCACCGTAAGGCAATGTTCAGGAACATGGTCACTTCCCTCCTCGACCGGGAGCGAATCGAAACGACGGTCGTCAAGGCAAAAGAAGCCAGGAGGCTTGCCGATAAAATGGTCACCCTCGCTAAGAAAGGTACACTCCACGCGAGACGCCAGGCCCTCGCCTTCATTATGGATAAACGAGTAGTGAAAAGGCTTTTCTCCGTTCTCGCAGAACGTTACGCCGATAGGAACGGGGGCTACACAAGGGTCATCCGGACAGGTTTTCGCCAGGGTGACGGCGCGGAGCTGGCGCTTGTCGAGATGATCGGCCGAATCGCTCCAAAACCCAAATCCGAGAAGAAGAAAAAGAAAAAGGCTGGCCCCGCAGAACCGAAATAAACTGCTGCGAGTACCCGAGGGTTCCTCCTATGGCGTGCCCGGCCTCCTACGCGCCTTTGCGAAAAATCCCTCTCTCCCATGCCGGCAGGTCCTGATCCGAGCACCGTATAGTATCCCGGCAGGTAGCCCAGGCGTGGAGAGCACCCCGCGAAATGAAATCGCGCACGAAGTTCGAGAAGCCTTGTGCGCCAGGTAAGAGCCCTTCCTGCAATTCACCTTTGGAACCCTCCCCCCCTCCCTGCGCACTGTCTTTCTCTGAGCTTGTATTCCAAGCTGCTCTGCCGACGTTATCCTCCCCAGGCCGCTATTCCCTTACGGCGCTCGCAGGGCGAGCGATGCTTACCATTGCCCGCTCTGATTCTCCATCCGGGCCTTTTGGGCTTGTGAAGACCGTTGCGTTATGCTATTTAACCATGCGAAGTTGCGGCAAGAGAGGCCCAGCTAACTTGACAGCCGCGAGACTTTTCCCGGATCCTTTTGGCACCCGAAGTCTCGCGCCACTTTGCGACCACGCCTCCGGCGTGGCTGCCTCGCGTCTCCCTCGGCAAGACGTTGACATGCCAGGGGCGACAGAGGAAAGAACGATGCATATTTTGAAGACGTGGAAGGAGAGCGACAAGGAGTTGATCGAGGAGTTGAAGAGCCGCTCGTTCCTCGATCGCGGAATCGAACCGGAGGTCCAGAGGATTGTCGAGGGTGTTGAGAGGCACGGCGATGGCGCTGTGGCGTCCTACACGCTGGAGTTCGACGGGGTGCGGCTTCGGACCGGCGAGTTTACTGTCAAAAAGGAGAGTATTGACCAGGCTCGGCGACAGGTCGGAAGGAGATTTGCATCTGTTCTCCGCGAGATCGAGCGAAACCTCGTCTCGTATCACCGTCGCCAGAAGCCCAAGGATTGGCGGATGGATGTCGGAAACGGGAGTTCTGTAGGCGAGCGCTGGCTGCCCCTGAGAAGGGTCGGCCTATATGTGCCGGCGGGTAAGGCGCCGCTGGTTTCGACGGTGTTGATGGGCGTCGTTCCCGCGAAGGTCGCGGGCGTGAAAGAAATCGTCGTGTGTTCTCCACCTACTCGGGACGGGGAGATCGATCCCCATATTCTTGCGGCGTGTGCCATGCTTGGCGTGAAGGAGGTCTATAGAATAGGGGGCGCCCAGGCAATCGCTGCGATGGCGATTGGAACCGAAACGATTCCCAGAGTGGACAAGATTTTCGGACCGGGAAGTGTTTACGTGACAATGGCTAAGAAGATCCTGTACGGGCGTGTTGGGATCGATATCGTTGCGGGTCCGAGCGAGATATTGATTCTCGCGGATGAAAGCGCAGAGCCTGCTTTCATCGCCGCTGACCTGTTGTCCCAGGCGGAACATGGCACCGGCCGGGAGGTCTGTGTCCTTGTGACAGATTGTGACGCTCTTGCGGAGAAAGTTCGGAGGGAGTTGGAGAGGATTGCGGATGGCGGATCGCGGACTGCGGATTCCGAAATCCGAAATCCGAAATCCGAAATCCCTAACGTGAGGGAAGAGAGCTCACGCAAAGACGCAAAGACGCAAAGAAAGGCGCA
>JABMQX010000280.1 GCA_013203085.1 bacterium
ACATTATCCTTTGCTTTTGCTGAAGGTGAGAGCACTCAGGCATTTGGCCGCCGCCAGTTCAAACACTGCAATGGTGATTTGCGTAGCAGTTTGAGCCTCGATGCCCCATCATTGTAGGCATGGCCGCACTGTCCGCAAGGAGGGAACCTGTGATCCAGCGCGGCGTGCATGGATTAGCTGGTCATAACGACGTGTATGGATTGCCTACGTCAATTCTTTGCAGAAGATGGACACGCCCCTCCTCTGTTTGTTGATGCATGGTCTCTGCTAAGACCTCCAGCTCTTCGCAAAGACATCGGGGCAGATGATGATCGCGGCACGGGCAAAGGCAGTTCCTGCCAGGCCCTACCTTAACCCAGTTATCGCCTCAAGAATGTTGGAGAGCTTAGCCAAGGCTTGAGCAACGGGAGTGGAGAGACGTTCGCCGAAGGCGGTTGTGGCCGGTTGCACTGCAACCATCAAAACATCCGCGCCAGTTTCTTCCTTCAAGCGGTTCATGAAGAAAGCCGGTGAGATCCTGTGCGTTGAAGGGTTGTGTTGCAAGAGCTCCTCCGCCTCGATGATGCGCGTCTCACCGGGAGGCAGTCCGAGGGATGCGATATCGACAACAGCAACTGTGTCCGGTCCCAGTTGCGCGATTGAACCGATATAGTTTTCGGGGGTCTCGCGGCAGTTAATGAGATGGACGAACGAAGCAGGCTCAACGGCGCCTTCAAGTCTTTCTCTGAGCATCTCGACGAGGCGGGGTCCTGCGCCGTCGTCTGACCGAAGATTGTTGCCTACCCCGGCGATGACGACGATGCCGTGGAGACGCGTTCTTAACACCGCGAGCATGTTCGATTCCTTCGCCATGCTGGTCACGGCGTCCCCTCTGGCCATTCCTCTTTGACGAAGACCTCGTGCTGGCACCTTGGGCACAGGAACTTGACGTGGTCGGCGCGCCCTATTTGGTCCCTGTTCTTTGGAGTTGCCTCCACGAGCGGAGCGAGTTCCCCCTGACCGGCAAGTACCAAGCCCATGTTCGCGTAGGCGAGAGGGCCGAGCCTCTCCGCAAGCCACTTGATGTGCTCGAGGGTGCTGATCACTGCACCACACACTTCGCAGAGGACCAGATCCCTCTCGACGCTCACATAGGCTTCCTGTCTGTCGAAGAGAGCCAGTTCGTATTCGAGAGTATATTTGACACCTTCCTCGGTCGGGCAATTTGCCCGGCACTGTCCACAGTAGATGCACTGGTCGTAATGAAGGACGAGTCTTCTGAACGGTCCGCGGCCTGACTCCTCGTCCCCGTTGACGGAATCCGTCAATTGGATCGCTCCCGCGGGACAGATTTCGGCACAGGATCCGCAGCCTATGCACTTGTCGGTGAATTCGGGCTTTCCACGGAAGCGTTCGGGTGGGATGGAGGGCTCCGCCGGATAATTTATTGTGTAGGGCCTGCTGAAGAAGGACTTGATCGCTTCCCTTAGCTCTCTCAGTTTCGGATATTTCATCGTGAACTCCATTCGAGCCAAGAATAAGAAACGGTGACAGTTGCAGATGCCAGAGAAAACCCTTGATTCACCATTTTCTGACTCTCAGTTCAATGTCCCACGGGTCTGTTTCAAGATGCTTTTCGGTGTCGTCAGTTCGGTCATCCTTCGTCCGGCCTAAACGCGAGCTCTGGAAACCGGAAAGTTGAAACGATGTGGCACGCGCTGTTCAGATGAAGGGTTTTCCCCTTCCGACTTGCTTTTTCTCTTCCTCATACTCATCGCAGACACTCTTTCTCCAAAGGCGAACGCCAGCAATATGGGCGCCCCGGGCGAGAGCGTGAGCGGCGGTGGGCGCTGTGACGAAAATGAGCGGGATGGCGACCAACGCCTTGACGCCGAGACCGCTGAAGCCCTCCATAAGGAATATCCCAAACATGATGCCGCACGTGCCGAGGCTGACGCACTTGGTCGCGGCCTGAAGTCGGTTGTAAACATCGGGCAGCCTCACCAGGCCGATACATCCGAAGAGGTCGAAAAGAATGCCGATAAAGATAACACCAAGGCCTATGTAATCATTCATCCAGTTGTTGACCTCCCAGGTACTTCGCTAACGTAATCGTCCCAATGAACGACATCAGTATCCACGCCAATGCGACGTCAATCAGAAAGCCTCTTTTTGTGTAAATTGCCCACAGCGGGCACAATCCAACTACCAGAATGCCCAGTATGTCTATCGCTACCATCCGGTCTGCGACTGTCGGTCCACGCCATGCCCGATACAGGCAGAAGAAGCACAGAGCGACCAAAGAAGCGACGAAACCCAGAAACAGGTGATCGAGGTTCATTCAAAAACCCTCTTGAGAATCCTCTCAAATCGTTTGACAATCATTTGTGTGGCGTGTTGCGCATCGTCGTCTTTGACATTGATCCAGTGGATATAAAGATCACCCTCTCCATTCATATCAACCGTGAGTGTTCCCGGCGTCATGGTGATGGAGTTGGCGAGACACGTCCGCGCGACGTCCGTTTTCAAAGAACTCCGAGCTTTGACGATGCCGGGGCGGATGGGCATCGCAGGATGGAGCACCCGATATGCGACATCGAAATTCGCCTTGAGGCATTCCCAGAGCAAAACGAGGACATATAGGACCATCCAGAAGTACCGCTGGGGCTGGAAAAGCTTGCGGGCGCGGGAAATAGAAATCTTGCCAAAGATCATCGTCGTCAGGCCGCACACCACCGCGCCTGTTACAAGATGTTGCCAATCAACTGAGAGCGTCAGCAACAGCCAGAAAGCATAGGCGATGATGAAATATACTATTCGCGACATCTACCAGTTTCTCCGATAGTGACAGACATCATTCGTCGTTTGTCTCATTTCCCCAGGACGAGGCCGCTGTAATCTGTTCCCCCTGTCACGGCGTCAGCGGCTCTGTCGAGGAGCCCATCTTTTACTCCGGGGAGCAAAAGAAGACCCATTCCCACACACAACAAGGCAAGCAAAACCATCGAAACGCACATGAAAACAGGGGCCTCCCTGACCTTTTTCCAGACCGGCCGCAACTTCCCAAAGAATCCGTACCTTTGAACTTTCAAGAATGATGCAAGGGTCATGATGCTGCCCACGACAGCGAGCGCCGCGAGACCGTAATATCCCGCCTGAACCGCTGCCAGGATGATGATCAGCTTGCTCCAGAAGCCGTTGAACGGGGGGATGCCCGCGATGGACATGGAGGCGATGAGGGAGGTCGCCCCCGTCACCGGCATTCTCTGGTTGAGGCCGCCCATCTTCTGAAGGTCCCGGTTGCCGGTGCTGTAAACGACGGCGCCCGAGTTGAGAAACAGAAGCGACTTAAACGTCGCGTGATTCACGAGGTGAAAAAGGCCTCCCAGGACGGCGAGAGGCGTTCCGATGCCGATAGCCATCACCACATAGCCCATCTGGCTGATGCTGTGATAAGCGAATAGTCTCTTCATGTCCCACTGGCCGATGGCGAGAAAGACGCCGGCGATCATCGAAAGTGCGCCCATGGCCATCAAGATGTAGCTGGTGGTGAGATTGAGGCCGATAACGTTGAAAAAAATTCGACACAGGGCGTATATCCCAATGGCTTTTATCAAGACTCCTGATAACATCGCCGAGATCGGAGCCGGGGCGCTGGGATGGGCGTCCGGCAGCCATGCATGAAACGGCATGATCGCGGCTTTCAGGCCAAACCCCATGAGGAACAGTGCACCGGCAAAGAGTGCGCCTTGAGACCGCCCCTGCTCCAGTATCACCTTGCCCGCATCCGCCATATTCAACGTCCCGGTCAGCGAGTAGAGCACGGCGATGCCAACGAGGATGAAACCGGATGCAGCCGTCCCCATCACCTGATACTTGAAGGCAGCCTCCAGCTCCTCCGCTTCCGTCCCGAAGGCGACCAGGGCGTAGGAGGCAATCGCAGCGACTTCAAGAAAGACGTAGAGATTAAACATGTCGCCGCTGATAACGACGCCGTTCATCCCCGCCATCATAAGTAAGAACAGCGTGTAAAAACGTGCCTTGTCCGTGTACTTCCGCATGTACTCGATGGAGTAAACGCTGACTGCGAAACCGATGACGTTGATTATCAGCAACATCAGCACGGCAAGTCCGTCAACCACCAGGTATATGCCGATGGGAACTCCATTCACGGGTTCCCATCCGCCAACCTTGTAAACCATCATTGGGAGATTGATCATCGCACACGAAAGAGCCGCCAATGCCAGTGTCGCCGCGTTCCCCAGCAGGTCCGGAAGGAGACGCGACAGTCTCCCAAAAAGCGGCATCACGAATGCCATTGCTAATGGTATTGCCACGAATAGCGGGATGAGGTTCATAGTGGACTCCAGACTCTTGACACGATAACAGGATGGCCGCGACCCGGCCTCGCCTCCATCCTGTTATGCTGTCGAAACGAGGAAATCGCTGTCGTCACCATCCAGGTCATGATCTTGTTCTCGATTGGTCATTTGCGGTTCGTCTATCCCTTGAGTCTCCTGATCTTGCCGACGTCGAACGTGCCGTACTTGTGATAAATCCGCAGCGCGATGGAGAGCAACAGTGCTGTTGTCGCCAGACTGATCACAATCGCTGTCAGCACCAGCGCCTGTGGAAGAGCGTCAACGAACGTCGCTCCTCCCATCTTCTCGACGACAATCGGCGGTGCAGCTCCTTGCCGGTATCCGATGAGCGCCAGAATCAGAAACGTTGCATACTCCATTATTGTCAGTCCGATGACTATCTTGATCAGATTTCGCTTGGTGGCGACTCCGTAAAGTCCAACAAGGAACAAAAAGATGGCCAGGAAGAGCAAGATCATTTCTTTCCCCCTGCTTTTAGAACCGCAAGCGTAATGAAGATAGCGAATAGCGCCCCTGCAACCTCAATTCCTATGGCGATGTTGTTCAGAGGGATGAAGCCGGCACTGAGAAGACGAAACGGCTTCCCCTTCGTCAGGAAGTTATAGAAGAACGTCCCGCCGATCAGCCCAATCATAGCCAGAACCCAGAACGTCAATATTCCGAGTGATTCGGCCATGGAGGAGCGCTCCTTCTTCGCCTCGGACACCGCCTCCGGCGAGCCCTTGGCCAGAAAAACGAGAACGAAAGCCGCCGCTACCATCACCCCTCCCGCAAACCCGCCGCCCGGCGTGAGGTGTCCGTGCAGAACGATGTAGATGCCGTAAAGGAAAATCATTCCCGCCATCCCGCGGGTCACCGTCTTGACGATGGGTGTCATTCCGCGCATTTATGGTTTCCTCCCGGTTTTCCTCAGGACGGCCAGAACCCCCATCACGGCTGTGAAGAGAACCGTCGCTTCGCCCAACGTGTCATAGCCACGGAAATCGAGGATCACCGCCGCAACAAGGTTCGCAGCTCCCGTGGGCTGTAAAAGAGAATTCGGCGACAGGTAAGCCTCCGCCATTCTCAGGGAGGGCATTCCGAATGGGGGAATAGACGCGAGGGCCCAGCTTGCCGCGAGCACAAATATCAGAGCAAAGGCGGCTGCCATCACGTAATGAGGTGTGCGTCCCCGTCCTCGAGTGCTTGTATCCTTAGACGTGGTCTTGAGAATCACCGCAATGAATATGATCAAAGATAATGTCTCAACGACGATCTGCACGATCGCCAGGTCCGGCGCTTGAAGAATGAGAAATGCTGCCGACAGGCCGAATCCCACAATCCCCAGCAGGACCACCGAAGACAGGAGACTCGTAGCCTCCAGGGCCACCACCCCACCGAGAATCATCAATACGATTAACGGACAAAGTACGATTATCATTTCGCTATCCTCTCAGCAGAACGAGAAGCAAGATCAGTAAACCCAGCAGACACCATGAGATATACGTCGTCAGGAGGCCGGTGTGCATCTTTCGCAGGAGATTAGTGAGCCCGAACGAGAGCCTGATCCCTTGATCGTAAACGTCGAACATCTTTTTTTCCGCCAAACCATAGATCGGCTTGAGAGCGGCGAGGTCCCTTATGGTCTGATAGAAATCCGCCCCGGAAGGGCTTGTCTCCGCGGGCAACACCTCGCCCCCGATGTATGGCTGCTCCTCGCGGAGGGTTCTGACTTTTCCCAACAGGTAGATCACGCCGCCGACGAGAATCCCTGCAATGATCAGCAAGGTCGCCAGAGAAGAATTCCATAGCCCCAGGTAGCTGACGGTTCCACCTACTGCGGGGTAGATCAAGCCTTTCAGAGGAAGGGGAACTGCAAGTACTCCGAAGAGGATGCAAAGAACCGCCAGAACCGCAGGCGGAAACCGCATTGTGAAGGGCGCTTCCTTGATTTCCCCAACCTTTTGCTTGGTTGTACCGAGGAAGATCGAGTGTGTGACTTTGGCGAACGACGCGAGCGTCAAAGCGGAGCCAAATACCGCCGCAGCTAACCATAGCACCCAGAGCCCCGAACCGTTTCGGCCCGCATCAATGATCCCCTGATAGACCATCCATTTCGAGTAGAAGCCGTTGAATGGGGGGACGCCGGAAATGGATAGAGCCGCAACGAGAAAAGCGAAAAACGTCACCGGCATGGCCCGGGCCAGCCCGCCAAGTTTGTCAAGGTCTCTTGTTCCGGCGGCTTTTTCCGCATTTCCGGCGCTGAGGAAAAGGCACGACTTATAGATCGTGTTGTTGAGCATGTGAAACAGACCTCCGGCGATTCCGATGGCTGTTCCCGTCCCGATGCCGAGGACCATGTACCCGACCTGCGAGACGGCATGGTATCCGAGGAGCCTCCGGAAGTCATGTTGGACGAGAGCCATCATGACCGCGCCGATGATCGTCACACCTCCAACTGCCATCAGAAAAGTCAGCGTGCCTTTCGTCATGACGAAGAGGTTGAGTGTGACCCTCGCAAGAAGGTAGATGCCGAGGAGCTTATCGAGAGCCGCAGGGAGAAAAGCCGTCACAGGGATGGGAGCTTTCTCGGCAGCGTCGGGAATCCAGGAATGCAAAGGCATCGCCCCCGCTTTGGCAAAGGCCCCGGCTGCGAGGCAAAGGAAAGCGATGACGGGCAACACGCCGTCGAGACGAACGGAAATTGCATCCATGCCGAAATGTCCGGTGAGCATCCAGATGATCCCGATACCGAGAATCATGAGACTGTCGGATGCTCCCACGATGATGAAAGTCTTCTTTGCCGCTATCTCAGCCCCGGTTTCCCCGAGACCGATCAGAAGATATAGCGTCAGCCCCAGAAAGCCCCACATCACAAGGAGCAAGATAAGATCGTTGGCAATGGCAGCA
>JABMQX010000281.1 GCA_013203085.1 bacterium
ATACCCGCCTGCACAAAACGATAGACGTTATCTATAAACAGAAGTACATCTCGCTGAAGCTCGTCGCGAAAGTACTCGGCGATTGTCAGCGCCGTTTGACCGACCCGGAAGCGTGCGCCCGGGGGCTCGTTCATCTGGCCGAAAACGAGGACGGAGCTTTTCAGGACCCCGCTTTCTTTCATCTCGGTCCACAGGTCCAGCGCTTCGCGCGAGCGCTCGCCGATGCCGACAAAGACGCTGATGCCACGGTGTTCGGTAAGTGTATTATGAATCAGCTCCTGAATGAGGACCGTTTTGCCAACCCCTGCGCCGCCGAACATGCCTGCCTTTCCGCCCGCGCTGATCGGCGCCAGAAGATCAATGATCTTGATGCCGGTCTCGAAAACCTCTTCAGAAACAATCTGTGAGAAGAAAGGGGGTGAGGGACGGTGAATCGGACTGCGCCGGATGTCCGCAGGCAAAGCCTCCACATCCAGAGGGTCCCCAAGGACGTTCAGCATGTGCCCCAGAACCTTTTCGTCCACCGGTACTTTGACCGGCGAGCCTGTGCGTAGGACTTTCATCCCGCGCTGCATTCCCGCCGTGAAGGCCAGCGCGATGGTGCGCACGGTACTCTCATCGAGATGCTGCTGAACTTCGAGGGGCACGTCGGAGTCCTCGGACATGCGGACGTACAGCGCCTCGAGGAGAGCTGGCACGCTGTCCTTGAACCGAACGTCCACAACGGACCCGCGGACGCTGACCACCACACCATCACTCTGCTGGTCACCCTTACGATCGGCCACAGCTCCGTTTTGCTTCGAGTTCATGATCCTCCGATGCGGATATTCTAAATGCGGGCACTTTCGAGCATTTCCCCACAGGTGGGCTGCCTGCGGAGCTGTTCGATGCTGATTATGCCCTGTTGCTGTCGGCTTATCAAGCTGTAATTCGGTGCGAATTTGGAACAGGATGGCCGTTCCGGCGTTCGCGCTGGTGGAGTCGGCCGTTCCCATTGACTTCTGTAAGCGATCCGTGTTCGCCTATTTTTCCGTTGCACTGTTCTGGGTAGCATGATACAAAACGGATGCGCAGGAAAGTCGCGGAGCACGCGTACATGCGCGAAATAGATGCAACTTAGGAACTTACGGCTCGATTACACAAAGGTGCATGGTCATGCCAGAATGGTTTAGCAGTTGGTGGAACGGTCTGACACCGCTCAACCAGACTTTCTATGGCGCCGCCGCTTTTTTCAGCGTTTTCTTCCTGTGGCAACTGGTGGCAGCTCTGATAGGGTTGGGCGGGGACGAAGTAGACGTGGGTGAGGCTGACGTCGGGGACGTTGACGTGGGCGACGTTGACGAATTCGAGCCCGGCGCCGAAGCGGACGCCGCTGAAGCAGTGGCTTCCTTCAAGCTCCTCAGCATACGGTCAATAATCAGCTTTTTCACCTTATTTACGTGGGGCGGCGCTCTGTATCTCAACTGGGGCGAACCTCCTTCCACTGCCATTGGATATTCGGTGCTCTGGGGGCTTGCGGGCATGTTCAGTGTCGCCTTGGTCTTCTGGGGGATGCGAAAGCTCACGAAAGCGGGAACGAGCAACCTCAGAACCTGTATTGGCAAGCCCGGAACTGTTTATCTGGACATCCCCGAAGATGAGATGGGCGAAGTACGGGTCACCGTGAGCGGTGTGATTTCGTACGTCAAGGCCCGATCTGCCGACGGTAAGGAACTGGAGGCCGGCACACCGGTGCGCGTTGTTCGACGATTGGGCAAAACGACAATTGAAGTTGAGTCGGTTGAGGAAGAGGAAGAATAAGAAGGAGGTATCATCATGGTCGGACAATTCATTCCTGCTTTAGTTTTTGCGAAGGGGTTGGGCGACGTCGCGGTGATTCTTGGGGTGATTCTTGGCGTTTCTTTCATCATCATGCTCATCAGCATGGCGAATCGCTACAAGCGCTGCCCATCCAACAGGATCCTGGTCAAATATGGTAAGACGGGCAAAGGCGCGGCAGAGTGTATTCACGGCGGGGCGACATTTGTGTGGCCATTGTTCCAGGCGTATGACTATCTCGACCTGGAACCGTTCGTGGTGCCGATTGACCTGAAGGCCGCCCTGTCACAGGAAAACATCCGCGTGAGCGTGCCGACCACGGTCACGGCAGCGATTTCCAACCAGCCGGGCGTCATGGAGAACGCCGCCGTTCGCCTGCTGGGTCTGTCGCGTAAAGACATCGAGGATCAGGCTCAGGACATCATTCTTGGCCAGATGCGTGCGGTCATAGCCACCATGGAGATCGAGGACATCAACCGCGACCGCCAGGCCTTTATGTCCAAGGTCAACGAAGCGGTCTCCGGCGAGATCGAGAAGATCGGGCTGTCGCTGATCAACGTTAACATCCGGGACATTGTGGATGAATCAGGCTACATCATCGCCCTCGGGCGCAGGGCGGCGGCTGAAGCGATCAACCAGGCAAACATTGATGTCGCTGAACAAGAGAGGCGGGGCAAGACTGCTGTAAGTGAGCGAGAGCGTGATCAAAGGGTGGTCGTTGCGGCGGCCAATGCGGAGGCGGAGGTCGGTGAAGCGACAGCCAACCGCGATAAGCGCATGAAGTCCGCCGTATTGGATGCCGAGGCTGTTCAAGGTGAGACTGACGCAGAGGCCAACAAGGCAAGCTATCGCGCCAACCAGCGAGTCGCCGAGGAAGAAGCGCGCAATCGTTTCGAGTCGGCTGCTCGCGAGGCAGACGGGGCGATTCGCGTGGCCCAAGAACTGGCCCAGAAAAAGGCCGAGGACGCTCGGGCGGAGCGCGAGGAGGCGCGCCTCAAGGCGGAGGTGATTGTGCCCGCCAATGCAGGCCGCGAGAAGGTAATTATCACCGCCGAGGCTCAAAAACAACAATCCATTCGCATCGCGGAAGGCGAGGCGGAAGCAACACTCGCTAAGATGACCGCCGAAGCGAAAGGTATCCAGGCGATCCTCGACGGCAAAGCCACCGGGTATCGCGGGCTGGTCGAAGCTTGTCGTACCGCGCCGCAGGC
>JABMQX010000282.1 GCA_013203085.1 bacterium
ATTTCAAGGAATTGGTTGGCCATGCGTCTGCTGCGTCCAAGTATTACGCAAAGGCAAGAAAAGGGCCTGTTGATTACACCAATCCACACCGATTGGAGGGGAAAGCGGCTCTCGAAGCGGCAATTGTGCGGAACCCGGATGACGCCAATGCGCACCTATTCTTAGGAAATTTGCTTTACGCACGCGGTCAGCGGGAGGACGGTTTTGCACACTGGGAAAAGGCTATCGAGCTGAACGACAATCTTGCCCATGCCTGGCGTAACCTGGGCTACGGCGAATGGCATCTTAAGAACAACCTTGCAGCTTCTTATAAGGCATACAAGAAAGGCTTACATTTGAATCCTCGCGACGCTCGCGTTCTTCTGGAATATGACCGGGTCGCCGAGGCGATGGAGGTCCCCGCCGGTGAGCGGCTTGCCTTTTTGGAACAGCACCACGATGTTGTAAGAACAAGAGATGATCTTCTATCCAGGTTAGTTGATCTCCGCCTTGTTGCAGGGGATATGGAGAACTTGAAAGAAGCTTACAGCTCGCTAAGCAGCCATCATTTCCACAGTTGGGAGGGAAAGTATGGCATTCACCATTGCTGGGTGGAGGTCAACCAAAGACTTGGCGATTGGGCATTCGAAAAAGAAGAATTTGAAGCAGCCCTGCGGTATTATGAAGAGGCGTGTAGATACCCGAAGAATTTAGAGGTGGCCCCTCGGACACCAGATTTCCGCGCCCATGTCTATTGGAACTTAGCGAAAGTTCACATGGCTATGAATAAGCAGGACGTTGCGAATGGCTATTTGCAAAAAATCATTTCCGAAAAATATACAAGAACTCACCTCGGAACGTATTATCAAGCTCTGGCGCAAAAGGCACTCAACAATTCTTCGAAATACCGATCTCTCTTGGATCGTTTGGAAAACTATGCCAAAAAACATACTTCGGGTGAATTTGAATATCGCGGAACCCCGGAAACCATCGGGCATTACCTGTTATCGCTCGTTTTGGAAGAGAAGGGTGACAAAAACGGGGCAGCCGCCGAGCGTAGAAAAGCGCTCGATCGAAACCCTCGCGTTATCCGCAGTGCCATTCGTGAAGCTCAACTCAACGTCGCAAGAGCTCACCAATGACAACCGCTCGTCCAAAAAAGCCCGGAGGCGCGCCGACCATTCTGCAGTCCGTGAGAACTCCGGTCAGTCATGAAAAGCGAGCTGGTTCCCGCTGACGGATGGTCGAAACCGGCGGCCGGGGTGCACCGCGTGCGGCGGCGTTCAGATTTCCGTCCACGCGCCGGGAACGGGCACCGGATACCGGCCCTGGGCATCGGCCCGGACCGGCGCGGGGCTCTCCTCGGTCAGGCTGTCCACGTTCGGGCAAAACTTGAAATCGGAAGCCAAGACCTCGTCCCAGGTGACGATCTTGCCGTAGTGGACGGCGGCGCGTCCCATGATGGAGGCGAGATTCGTAAACGCCGCCCGCCGGACCTCGTTGTGTGGTCGGTTTTGGCGGATTGCGTTCAGCAACACGTCCCACTCGACCTGGTACGGGCTGACCTTCTCGTTCTCCGGCCGCCAGGCAATGTTGTTATTGGCGGTCCGCTGATCCTTGTAGATGTGCACGGTCGGGGCGTGAACATTGCCCGAGAACTGCGCCGCACATTTCGTCCCGTGCACGAACGTGGAGAAATCGTTGTGGCATTTCGACATGGCACGGCTGTTGACCAGGGCCTTGGCGCCGTCGGCAAAGCTGTACTCGATGGCGTAGGTGTGGAGGTTCTGGCTGCAATCGGTGCTGTTCGGCTGGCGTCCGCCCAAGCCGTGCGCGGCGACCGGCCAGGCGTCCTTGACCCAGCAGCACTCGTCAACCTGGTGGATCATCATCTCGATGAACCACGCCGAGGAGACCCACATGAAGAAGTACGGACGCCGGATTTGCCACAGCAGCTCGTTCTCGCCACCTTTGAACGGCCCCATTCGGGAGCCAGGATCCATGCGGTAAGCGCGGATGAGTTGGATGTTCCCGAGGGCGCCGTCGCGGATCTTTTGAATCAACGCCTGCCTCGCAGACGAATGCCGGCACATTAGCCCGCACCCGATCTTCAGGTTCTTTTTCTCAGCCGCCTCACCGAGGCGGAGGATCCGCCGGGTACCTCCCGGATCCGGCGCAAACGATTTCTCCATGAAGACATTGACGCCCTTTTCGATTGCATACTCGAGGTGGGTCGCCCGGAAGACCGAGTGGGTGGTCTGGATCATGACGTCGCCCGGACGCAGGCAATCAATGGCCTTCCGATAGGCATCGAAGCCTGCGAATCGCCGGTCCGCCGGCACGTCAATCCGTTGGCTAAATCGCTCGCTGAGGGCTTTATACGATCGTGTCAGCCGTTCCTCGAAGATGTCGGCCATGGCGACAAGCTTGGTCGGCCCCGTTGGCGAAGAAAGGGCGTTTACGACCGCGCCTGTCCCTCGCCCGCCGCACCCGACCAACGCCAGCCGGATCGTATTGTCTTCCGCGGCGTGGACCCGAGGCAGAGCGACGCCGGCCAGGACCGAACCCGCGATCACTCTTCCACTCTGTGTCAGGAACTCCCGGCGAGAGGCTTTGTTTGGTTTTGTCAGCGATGACCTCGATGTGTGAAGCTTGGTCTCTCGTTTCATGATTGCTCCTTTGAAAATGACTTTTATCGTAGGGCAGTCCCACCCCACGGCGGGACTGCCGTACCGTTGGTATTCCAGCCCCACCTCCCGGCGAGGCTTTTCATTGTCGTTGAAGTCTCGGAATTGATCAAGACTCTTTTGAAAATGCCAATAATAGGGCCGCGCCGCGGACGCCGCCAGTGGGGTTGGACCCATCATGTCTCGGTGTGATGGACAGTGCATCCCCCAGTGCAAGGAGGGGCACTTCAAATCATTGACTGAAAGGCGACGCTCGTCAGCGAAACTTACTGCGACGGTCTGGGGGCGTGCTTACTCCCTGTCTGCGTCAACGAATAAGCATAGTCGTTGCCGTTCTGTCAAGAAGAGTGCAAGGGAAGTACAATGGGATTTGGCGTCCTGAACTTGGACATTGCCCCTGTCAGAAGTAGCGCTGCCTTTTTGGGCGGGCCCCGGTCCGGAGCTGGGTTCCGTCGTGGCAAAGGTTGACAGAAGTGGAAAGGGAAGGCATCATGAGGTTGGACAGGGTTAAGGAAGTGTGGGCCGGCCGAGTTGATTTTTTCCGGAGGAGAATGAAGTGAGCGACTTTTCGCGAGAACCTGAGATGAAGATCGCACGGAGAACATCCCGCAGGGTGAAGGTCGGGAGGATTCTGATGGGGGGCAATGCCCGCATTTCGATCCAGTCCATGACCAAGGTTGATACGGAAGACGTTGATGCGGTTTTGAGGCAGATCGAGGAGCTGCTGGAGGAGGGATGCGAGATCGTCAGGTTGGCGGTGCCGACGCGGAACGCTGCCAGGGCGCTTCGCGAAATCCGCAAGCGAACCGACGCTGCCCTCGTCGCCGACGTTCACTTCAACTATCGTCTCGCCCTTGAATCCGTTGACAGCGGTGTGGATAAGATCAGGGTCAATCCGGGGTATCTCCGCGAAAAGGAAGAGGTCAAAGCGGTCATCCGAAAAGCCAAAGCTGCAGGGATTCCGATACGTGTCGGCGCCAACTCCGGCTCCATACTCCGCGCCGCCTCTGGGCAAAAGGCCCCGTTTTCCGGAATGGCCGAAGCGATGGTGCAGAATGTAACCGAATACCTGAAATTCTTCGAGGAGGAAGATTTCGGCGATGTGGTCATTTCGCTGAAGGCATCCGATGTGGTGGAAACCGTAAAGGCCTATGAGATC
>JABMQX010000025.1 GCA_013203085.1 bacterium
GTATCTCGGGCTGGACGGACCTTACGCTGCGGCGATCGGTTCTTTTCCAAAAGACGCCCTTCTCGATCAAACTGTGGAAAGATTTCGCGGAATGAGGCTCCTCCAGCAGGACCCCTGGGAGACGCTCATTTCGTTCATCATCTCCGCCAACAACAACATCACGAGAATCAGAAACTGTATTGAAAGCCTGTGCCGAACCTTCGGCAGGGACATAAGCCCCGGCAGCGATTTCTATTCCTTCCCCTCTCCCGAGGCCCTGGCGGGGGCCTCGATGAAAGCCCTGCGAGACAAATGCAATGTCGGCTACCGAGACGCGTACCTGAGAGAATCCGCGAAACGGCTTAGCAGGAACCCGAAGCTCCTCTCCGAGATCGCTCGCCTATCCTATCCGCAAGCCAAAAAGGCGATTATGGACCTTCCCGGAGTTGGCCCGAAGGTTGCCGACTGCGTTCTTCTCTACTCGATGGGCAAATTCGATGCTTTCCCCGTAGATACGTGGATACGGAAGACTATCCGGGACAACTACTTCAGCGGAGAGCATCTCCCGCCGTCGAAGATAAGAGTTTTCGCGAGGGAACACTTCGGCCCCTTCGCCGGCTACGCCCAGCTCTACCTCTTCCACTATGCCCAGACGACCGGCGCCTGACCTGCGCCCCCTGGGAGGTCTAAGCGCCTTTGCCCAAGAGACCCTCGGATGCGGCTTGACTTCAACAGGAACCGGCGATAGTGTTGCCGAGTCGAACCGGGGCGCGGCGCTCTCAAGGTTGGCATGCTTTCTGCAACCCTGGAGCCAGCCGCGAAACGCCGGCAGGTGAAGTGCGCCCGCGCCGTCTGCTGCGACTTTAGTAGGGTGCCCGCGCCACACTCAACAGAATTCTGGGCAATGGAGGCACATTCCTTGAATCGCGGGGGCGGGACAAAATACCCGTGAAAAAAGCGATATTTTGTCTATTGACAGCGAAAAGAAGACGTGTTATGTTGAAAATGTAATCCACGGTGGGAAAGGGAAATTGGGTCGTCCGTTTTTGTGAACAGCGTTTCATTAAGTTGTAACTACCTGCATACTTGAAATTCTGGAAGCGGTGCGAGCCGCTGCGACGGTGTGCGAGTTGATGCTGTTCTAACCGTCCTTTTGGTTACTTAATTTGGGGTGGTGCTGAGCAGTATTATTATGCGCCGGCGCCGGCTTGCGGGATGGCCGACGCATCTCGACGCTCGGCGCCGTGCCCCGCGATAGGGTGCAAAATTGTGTTGCTTCTCAGCTCAGCCTTTGGTATTTTTTCGCTTGCATATCGGAGCTGAGTGTTTTGCTTTGAGTCAACGAGACTCAGGTAAACGAGCACGCGAGTACCGAGGAGAAAGGCGGTATCTGAAAAAGGCGATGCTGTCAATGTCTATCTCGCTTCAAGAAGAAAGTTTGACCGTGGCGGGGTTGACAAATTGTTCGGACGGGCCGTTCTGCTGCGGAGGAGGGAACAATGGCTAAGTTCGCATACGTCGCTATGAACGACAAGGGCGTTGAGGTCAGCGGGACCATCAATGCCGAAAACACGATTGGCGCGATAAACCAGATTCGGGAGATGGGGTATTTCCCCACCAGCGTCACCGCCCAGAAGAAGAAAAGAGCGGCGGCGGAAGCTGCCGCCAAAGAGGGCGGCACCCTCAGCTTTCAGATCAAGTTCCTGACGAAAAAGACGGTCAAGGGCAAGGTGCTGAGCCTGTTCACGCGGCAGTTGGCGACGCTGATTGACGCCGGCCTCCCATTGCTAAAAGCCATGCGAGTGCTCGGGGCGCAACAGAAAGAGGGACCCCTGAAAGAGGCTCTCGAAGTTATGAGCAGTTCCGTCGAGGGGGGCAGCACCTTCTCGGAGGCTCTTGCCGATCACCCAAAGCTCTTCAACAAACTCTTCGTCAACATGGTCAAAGCCGGCGAGGCAGGTGGAGTCCTCGAGGTCGTTCTGAACAGAATGGCGGAGTTCCTTGAGAAAAGCGAAAAACTGAAATCCAAAGTCAAAGCGGCACTGATTTACCCGATCGCCGTCATCACGGTGGCTGTGGGCGTTTTGACTTTCCTGATGGCGTATGTGGTTCCGAAATTCAAGGAGATCTTTGAAGGTTTCGACACGACCCTGCCCGGTGCGACACAAATCCTCATCACAGTAAGCAACTTTGTTAAGGGCAACCTTTATTACAGTCATCCGCCTTATATAGGGGTGCTGCTTCTTGCTCCGGTGGGCTTTGTGCTCGCCTTCAAAGCCCTTGCGAAAACCGAAAAAGGGAAGATGGGACTCGACAACGTAAAGCTCAACGCCCCCCTCTTTGGCGAGCTCGTTCGAAAGGTCGCCATCGCGAGGTTCTCGCGCACGCTCGGGACGCTGATCACCAGCGGCGTTCCGATATTGCAGGCGCTCAACATCGTTCGGGAGACCTCCGGAAATGAAGTCATCTCCCGGGCTGTCGGCAATGTCCACGACAGCATCCGCGAGGGGGAGTCCATCGCCGCCCCTCTCAAGGAAACCAAGGTTTTCACGCCGATGGTCATAAGCATGATCCAGGTCGGCGAGGAAACCGGTAAGCTCCCTGACATGTTGATGAAGATCGCCGACACGTACGATGAGGACGTTGACACCGCCGTCGCGGGGATCACATCTATCATTGAGCCAGTCCTAATCATATTCCTCGCTGTCATGGTCGGATTTATCGTAATTTCTCTGTTCTTGCCGCTGATTAAGTTGATCAACTCGGTCAATGCTCAGAGCGAAACTGAGTAGTGCCGAAATGGAGTACCCGGTTGAGAAAGGCGGCGCCGAGACCGAAAAAGGACGATGAAACGGCCCCGAGCTTTCTTGCGATTCAAAACAGGGGAAAGAGCGTACTGTGCGGCTTTTAGTCCCGCAGCACGCGCCCGGCTGTGAACTTCAGAGAGGGGCTGGAGGCAGAATGAACCGAATAAGGAAGAACATCAGCAAGGCATTCCGCACAAGGGCGGGTTTCAGCCTCACGGAGATTATCGCGGTTCTGGCCATTATCGCCATCCTCGCCACCGCGGTCATAAGTGTCGGGCGATACGCCATCAAACGTGGACGCGTCGGTAAAGCCAAAGCCACCCTCGAGAAACTCAGCCTCGTAATAGGGCTTTACAAGCAGGAGTTCGGGATTTATATCCCCGATTCCATTGAGACGGCCAGTGGGGAAAGCCTCGGCAACGTTCTCAGCCGTCTCCGGTGGCCAGCGGGTTTTACAGACGCCGTCGGCCGCAAGCGGTCCAAACCGTCCCTCAATGACTACGACAAGCCTTCCGAAATCCTATTCTTTTTCCTCCAGGAAATGTACGACGCAGTGAACGCTGATTCCGCGAGCCGCCAGGCGAACAAATCGCTCCTCGCGTCCCTCCCTCGGACGACGGCTTATGTCAAATTCAAGCGAAATGAGCTCGCCGACACCGATGGCGACAAGCTGCCGGAAATCGTGGACGGTTGGGGAATACCGTTTTTATACGTCGCCGCCGATAGGCAGAGACAGGAGCCGGGTCTTAATATCGAGCCGCACGAGGGGAAAAATCCCCGCAGTTTCAGCCTGTATTCTTTCGGACCCGACAAACTCGGTTACTACGACGCCACAAGGCGAGGGGAGCAAGACTACCCCGTTGGTGACCTCGATTTCGATAATGATATGGATTCCGAGGATGATTCGGAGATGAGCAGGCGCATTAGGAGGTTCGCCGAGCAGGAGGGCTATGACAACGATAAAGCCACTGCTGTGGCCAACAAAGATAATCTCACAAACTGGCGAAGGGAAGGACTATGAACCGGAGGGAGCGGTCAGCGCCGCTTCCCGGCCACGGTGGCAGCCGACAGGAGCGAAGGGAGTGACCATGCGACTTGGACGAATTCTACTTCTCTGTCTGCTGCTGCAGGTTGGCGCTTTCGGCGAGAAGAACAGCGACGGCGCTTCTTCGTGGCGGCTGCAAGATGACCTCGCACTCTACGTCTGCTCGTACCCGGGAGGTGGACAGGGCAAGCTCGTTAAGTTCGACGCCGAGACCGGCGAGAAACTGCTCGACCTCTCCGGTGTCACCCAGCCTGTGGATGTGGCTATCGGACCGAACGGCGACATCTTCGTAACCGATGAGGGAAGCGGCCAATCAAACGTTCGCCGCTTCGACCCCGACACGGGGCTGGCCGACGCCGACCCCTACGGCGATACGTCCTCATCCGACTATGTCGAAGGGCCGAGAGGGCTTGCTTTCGGGCCCGGGCCCGACGGTCATCTCTATCTCGCGGACACCACTTTTACTGGTGCAAGGGTCGTAGAGTTCGACGAGAACGGCGACTTCGTGCGGTTTCTTCCCGACGATGCCGAAAACCCCGTCCTCCTTTCTATTGAGGACGTTGCCTGCGACACCGACGGCAACCTCTACGTCACACAGTGGGAGGATGGATGGTTTTGCGACACTCCGGGGGTGTTCAAATTCACTGAGGAGGGGGGCTGGGGCCTCTTCGGCGAGACCGACAACCTGACTGGCCCCTGGGGGTTGACCTTCGGGCCGGATGGCGACCTCTACGTGGCGGAGGACAGTTCTGCCGAGGCTACTGGCGTTTATCGCTACAATGGAATGACCGGCGCCTTGAAAGGCGTATATGGGCAAACCGGATCGCGAGACTATCTCGAGCATCCCCGGTATCTAACATTCGGGCCGGATGATGATTTATACGTATCTGATAGCCAGGATTCCACGGTGCGCAAGTTCAGCGGCCCCCTCAAGCCGGATGCCGGCCACTCCAAGGGCGTCTTCGCCGAAACCTCCGTGAACGACCTGGGTCCCTTCGGGCTGGTTTTCGGTTCCGCGGGTGGTCCCCCGGAACCGCCGGAGCTTCTCGTCGAAAAGCTTGAGACTGGCGAGATGCTTTTGACCCTCACGGGCACCCAAGGAAAATCGTACGAGCTGAGACACACCTCCGACCCGACGATTTCCGACTTCACTGAATGGACTTTCGGTGCTATAATAGATTTAGAAGGAATAACGAGCGATACTTGGACAGACAACACAGCCTCCGGGGCTCCCACGAGGTTTTACAAGGCGGCGGAGGAACAATAGAGCGGCAACGGCAGGCGCCTTCGCGGGCAGCGATAAGGTTCCATTGAACCTTCGCGGTTAGAACATTATGGAGGATGCAAAAATGGCTTCCAGAAACAAGGCCTTTACGTTGATAGAACTCCTTGCGGTAATCGCTATCATAAGCATATTGGCAGGCTTCGTTTACACAGGAGCGGAGAAGGCCATCGAAAAGGCGAAGGTTACGAAGACCCGTTCCACGATAGACAGCCTCGCCACAGCTCTGTTCAACTTCGAGCGTGATATGGGGAGTTACGACGCCGACGTCGGCAACGAAAAAATGCCTGTCGGAGAACTCAAGAACGACCAAGACAGGATAAAGCTTGTCCGGATACTCACCGGCAAAGAGATGATGCCGGATGGGAGTTTTCAAATTGCCAGAGACATCCGCGAGGATCAAAGGTGGAACGGGCCCTACCTCGACCCCAAACCGAAAGAACTGACGCCGAAGCTCGTAAGCCGCTTCAAGCCGGGGCAGCTCGTGGATGCCTGGGGCAACCCCCTCATGATCCGGATCAAATACGAAAGTTACGATAAGATGATGCGGTACAGGCCCGATTCTTTCGAGGTCTGGTCCTGGGGACCAAACGAAACCGACGAGATCAAAGAATCCGGCTCCGGCGACGACATAACGAACTGGGAGTGATAGCCGATGTCAGCTCTCGCAACGAAGAAAGGCCGAACGACCGCTTTTACCTTGCTCGAGTTACTGGCAGTGATTCTCATCGCGGGTATCCTGGCGGCGATGAGTGTTCCCACCTTCAATGCGATTGTCAAAGGCACCGCCCTCAGAACTGGCGTCAAAGCTCTCACGGACACGTTGTCCCTCGGCAGGCAATTCGCCATCACTAACCGCTATCTCTATCACGTCGAGCTGGACGATGAGTTGACCGCCGCCGAGACGACAGATGACATAAGGGACGATTCCCTCCAGAAACACCGCTATCGTATCTATTACGTGGACCGCCGTGGCAGAGAAGTTACCGTCCGCAAGTGGCGGCTCCTCCCGGAGTTTGTCAAGTACGACGACGACCTGAGTAAGAGACCGCCAAATGAGATCGTGTTCAATCCCAGGGGCGGCGCCGCGGCATACGACGATCAGGGCAACTA
>JABMQX010000283.1 GCA_013203085.1 bacterium
AGTTAACTCAATTTAATGAAGTCCCCACTAGCGCAACCCACATTGGTCATTGGGACTGGGATCTCCGAAGCAACGAGGTGTATTTTTCCCCGGAGTGGAAACGTCAGCTCGGTTACGAAAACCACGAAATCCCCAACCGATTCGAAACATGGGAGTCCCGTTTACATCCCGACGACGTGCAGCGCACAATCAAAGCCGTCGAGGACTATATTGCCGGGCGCCGTGCGGATTATGCAGTTGAGTTTCGCCTCAGGCACAAGGACGGCTCCTATCGGTGTATCTACACTCGTGCCGAGAAGCAGTTCGATGACACCGGGAAGCCATGCCGCCTTTTCGGATGTCATGTGGACATCACCAAGCGCAAACAAGCCGAAGGTGACCTGCGGAAAAGCGAGGAGCGTTTCCGAGCCACTTTTGAGCAGGCTGCAGTTGGTATTGCTCATGTTTCACCTGAGGGGCGTTTCCTGCGTGTCAATCAGAAATCTTGTGATATTGCGGGATACTCACGCGAAGAGATGCTTGAACGTACATTTCAGGAGATTACTTATCCCGACGACCTCAAAGCTGATGTTGCGCAGACAAACCAGTTATTGTCCGGAGAAATTGATACTTACTCTATGGAGAAGCGGTATATACGTAAGCACGGCGAGTTAGTATGGATCAATCTTACAGTCGCTCTGGTTAGAGATGAAGAAGGCCAGCCGGAATGGTTTGTGGCAGTTGTTAAGGATATTAGCGAGCGCAAGCTGGCAGAAGAGAAGATAAAGGAGAGCGAAGAAAAATACATGACCATGGTCGAATATTCCAATGACATGATATGGACTTTGGATAAAAAAGGGGATTTTACATACTTCAATAAGAAATCTGAAGAGATTACAGAGTATAAGATAAAAGAAGAACTCAACAAAGGATTTTCTCCAATAATTTTAGAAGAAGATTTAGAAATGGTTTATGATGTTTTTAGAAGGACTTTACAAGGAAAATCTCTTCATTATGAAGTAAGGATTCATGATGCCAGCAGAAACAAACTAATAACTTTGTCGGTTAGTACAGCACCTATTTATAAAGATAAAGAAATTATAGGAACTGTTAGTTTTGGAAGAGATATCACCACGCAAAAGCAGGCAGAGAAGAAGATTCGCGAAAGCGAAGAGAAGTATCGGGCCTTAGTGGACCAGGCCCAGGACGGTATAACCATACTGCAAGATGGCAAGATCAAATTCGTGAATCCGTATCTGGCAAAGCTGCAAGGATACACTGTTGAGGAACTCCTTAATACCTCTTTTACGGAGCATATATCACCTGACGAGCTTCCCAGAATCAAGGAAATTTACCAGCGGCGTATGAACAATGAACCTGTCCCATCTGTCTATGAATCAGTGATACAAACTAAAGATGGTTCTCGCAAAGAGGTCGAGTTTAGTGCAGGCGTGACCCAATACAATGGTGAGCCTGCTGACTTGGTGATTGTCCGCGATATTACTGAACGTAAAAAGGCAGAGAAGGAGCTTCAGAAATATCAACAGCGACTTAAGGCTTTGGCCTCGCAGTTGACCCTCGCAGAGGAAAGGGAGAGATGCCGTATCGCCGGCGACCTGCACGATCAGATCGGCCAGTCGCTTGCGTTGGCGCGGATCCAGCTTGCCACAGCGGGCAAGATGACCGCGGATGCCAAGCTGACGGCCGTCCTGGATGACATCTCCGAATCCCTGCGCCAGTCCATCCAGGAAACGCGACACCTCATTCTTGACTTGAGCTCCCCGTCGATGAATGAGCTCGGTTTGGCCGCAGCCCTATCCGAGTGGCTGGAGGAACAACTGCAAAAGCGGTATGGCCTCAAGACGGAGTTCGTTGATGAGTGCGGGAGAGTGCCGCTGAGTGATGACGTGCGGGCCATTTTGTTCCGCAGCGTGCGCGAATTGCTCACCAACGTGGTCAAACACGCGCACGCGAACGAGGTGACAGTTTCCTTGAAATGCGTGGGCGCCTGTGTGAGAATTATTATTCAGGATGATGGCGCTGGTTTTGATCCCGCTGCGGCATCTGAAATGACGGATCGCGAAAGCGGTTTCGGGTTGTTCAGCATCCGGGAGCGCATGACCGATCTTGGCGGTTCCCTCGAAATCGTGTCCGAACCGGGCAAGGGGTGCAAAGCCATCCTGACTGCCCCACTCGTTTTAGAATGATTGAGAGATCAGGAAATGGCTACGCAAACAACCGTCCTTCTGGCTGATGACTATCCGCTCTTTCGCAAGGGACTGCGCCTCCTTCTTGAAAACGAACAGGGTATCAGAGTGGTGGGCGAAGCAGAGGACGGACAACAGGCGGTCAAGCTGGTCCGAGAGCTTTCGCCGGACGTGGTGGTCATGGACATCACCATGCCCAACCTGGACGGGATTGAGGCGACCCGGCACCTCGTCGCAGACTCTCCCAAGACGAAAGTCATGGCCCTGTCCATCCATTCCGGAAAGCGTTTTGTCGAAAACATGCTGCGTGCCGGGGCCGTGGGATACCTCCTGAAGGAGAGTGCGCCGGAAGAATTGGCAAACGGAATAAGAGCCGTCATGCGGGGAGAAGTGTGTTTGAGTGCTTCGATCGCGGGCGTTGTCGTCTCGCAGTACAGAAACGTGCTATCAGGTGCTGAGACCTCTGCCAAACCAGCCGAATTGACAGCCAAAGAGAGAGAAATGCTGCAGTTGCTCATGGAGGGCGGCTGCACAAAAGAGATCGCGTCAGTTTTGCGTATAAGCACCAAGATGGTGGAGTCCAGGCAGCGTCGAGTCATGCAGAAGCTCGGCGTCAATAGCGTTGCAGAACTGACGGAGATGGCCCGCCAGGAGGGCCTGCTGGAACCGGCAGGCGAGCATGCCCCGGCCAGCGGCAGAGCTTCTCTTCCGCTCATGGCCACGAAACTCCACCGGCCCGCCGTCGCGGCGGACATTCTGCCTCGGGCTCGATTGCTGGAACAACTCAATGAGGGCGTTCAGCGGCCGTTTACCCTGATCTCGGCGCAGGTTGGCTACGGGAAAAGTACGCTGGCCAGTCGTTGGCTCGACGCCTGCGAGCGCCCCGGCGCCTGGGTGTCCCTGGACGAGGATGATAACGATGTCCGCGTGTTCCTGCGTTACCTCGTGGCCGCCATCCAAGGAGCGTTTCCCACGTTTGGCCAGGAGACCCAAGCCCTGCTGGAGGCTCCCAACCTCCCTCCCGGATCGGTTCTGACTCGCCACCTGCTTAACGATCTGGACCAGATTGACAAGCCTTTCATCCTGGTGCTGGATGACTATCACCGCATCCAGGAAACGATAGTTCACGATGTCCTGACCGAGCTGTTGGAGCATCCGCCGCGAGCGATGCATCTGGCTCTGCTGACGCGTCGGGACCCGCCCTTGCCGATCGGCAGCCTTCGCGCCCACGGCCACGTGACGGAAATCGGCGTGGATCAGTTGCGTTTCACGGTGGCGGAAACGGCGGCGTTTCTTCAGAAGGTCCTGAAGGTGAAGGTCAAGGACACGACGGCCTCCGTCCTGGAAGAGAAGACGGAAGGCTGGGTGACCGGTCTGCGCTTGGCGGCCCTTTCGGTGCGGAACCGCAACGACCTGGACCGCCTGGTGGACAGCCTGCAGGGAAGCTCGCGTTACATCGCCGACTATCTGATTGCTGAAGTCGTCTCGAAGCAACCGGCGGCGATTGCGCAGTACTTACTGGAGACGTCTATCCAGGATCGTTTCTGCGCGTCGCTCTGTGAGGCGGTGCACCTATCGGACAAAGCTGGTGGGGAAAAGAAAGGCGAAATAGGTGGGCAGGAATTCGTGGAATGGATCGAGGAAGCGAACCTGTTTGTCATCCCTCTGGACGAACGGCATGAGTGGTTCCGCTACCACCATTTGTTTCAGCAGCTCCTGCAGGACCGACTGAAGCGCCGAATGAGTCCTGAGGACATCGCCACACTTCACTCGCGGGCCGGTGATTGGCTTGCAGACAACGGTTTCATCGACGAGGCCATTCAGCATGCCCTGGCCGCCGGTGGCGTGACCGGAGCAGTTCAATTGGTCGAGCAGAATCGACAGGCTATGCTCAATCAGGATAGATGGTATGTCTTTGAGAAGTGGCTGTCCATGTTCGCTGAGAGCGTGATCCAGCAGCAGCCTGGACTTCTCATGGCCCGCGCCTGGGTGTTTCTGCACCACTTCGATGTCCCGGCCATTCCATCGCTTCTTGATGCCATTGAATCTTTCCTGGGGGACGGACCCGTGGAGGAGGCGTTGCAGGCAGAGATTGATTTCTTCCGCGGGTACCTGGCCTACTTTCAGAACCAGGGCTCGCGCAGCCTGAAGTACCTTGAGGCTGCCCGGAGAGGGGTCCTCGAAACGCACCATGAAGTCCGGGGCCAGATAGAGATGATGCACGGGCTGGCCAACCAGATGCAGGGAAAGAAAGATGCGGCCGTCAAAGCCCTGAATGATGCGCTCAACGACCATCAGCCGCCACAGGGTGTGAGGAAGACCCGTCTGCTGGCGACGCTGGTCTACATGCACATTATCTCGGGTGATCTGGGCCAAGCACTCGTGGCCAATCAACAACTCTATGACGTCGCGACAAAGGGCAGCTACGCATTCGCGAAAGTATGGAGTGTGTATCTCCAGGGTCTGATCCACTTCTATCGGAATGACCTTGAGGAGGCCATCGGTCATTTTCGCCAAGCCATAGAACAGAGGTACATCCTGCACACGCGAGCAGCCGTTGATTGTATGGCAGGGCTGGCCTTCTCATATCAAGCCACCCGGCAACCCGACCAAGCCGACGCAACGATGAAACTTCTTTTTGAGTATGTCGCTGCCCTGGATGACCTAACCTATTCAATGATTGCCCACTCATGTCGCGCACGGTTGTCGATCATGCAAGGAGAACCGAAGTCCGCCATCAGTGGGCTTCGAGGAAGTCCTCCTCCTGTTGAGAACATGGTCTTCTGGATTGAGATCCCAGTCGTTACGCGTTGCAGGGCGCTTCTTGCCGAAGGATCAGACGCGAGCCTCCACAAAGCCGAGAGAAAACTTCGGGAACTCCTGCAACTGAACGAGGACAATCACAATACTCTCCACATGATTCACATCATGTCGCTGTTGGCTGTGTCCTACAAGAAACAGGAACACATTGACGAGGCCCTGGAAACTCTGGGACGTGCCATAGACCTGGCAGAGCCGGGTGGTTTGATCCGTCCCTTTGTTGAACTGGGGCAGCCAATGGCTGATCTGCTGAACCGGCTGATCGAGCAGAACGTCGCCGTGGACTATGTCGGCAAGCTTCTGGCCGCCTTCAGGGGGGAGGAACGCCGGCCGGTACCGGATGCGTCCGACTCTGAAAGAGCGCAGCCGTCATCGTCGAGCACTGAAATGTGGAGAGTCGAGCTTCTGACCCAGCGCGAGCAAGAAATCCTGTCTCTTCTGGCGCAGGGGCTGAGTAACAAAGAGATTGCTGCAGAGCGATTTATCTCCCCGGAAACCGTCAAGAGACACGTCTACAACATCTACCAGAAGCTTGATGTGCACAGTCGAACCAGTGCGCTGGCCAAGGCCACAGAACTGGGCCTCCTTCCCCGCAGTTAATCCGCCGCTGTCCCCTCCATCAGTCCCTCCGTCCCTTCCATCGAGGTCTACAACTTCTTTACAACTCACAATTACAACCTTTGGGGGATTTACAGCCAAAAGCAACACAGTATGCTGCTATTGCGTTTTTGGCGGGTTCTCTACACAGGGCAGGCGCAAAAGGGCGGCACTGAAGCCAAACATACGCAGGGAGGTACCGATGGAAAAAGCCGTTGCCTACAAGATTCAAGTGCAGGGCGAGTTGGATGAAAGATGGTCAGACCGGCTGGGGGGAATGAGCATTACCGTCGACCGGTCAGGTGAACAAAAGCCGCTAACAACCCTTGTGGGCCACCTGAGAGATCAGGCTGCTTTGTCCGGAGTAATGAACACCCTGTACGAATTGCACGTTCCCGTGCTGTCAGTTGAGCGTCAGGAAACAACAGAAAGCTGAAAAGAGGAAGAAATGAACACAAAGAACCGTCGAACCACCACACTGTTACTTGTCGGGCTTTTGTTGCCTGCGATCACGGGCCTAATCGATACGGCCGAGGCGGAAGACCCCGATCTGGCCAAGGCCTCTCAGAATCCCGTGAGCGACCTGATCAGCTTGCCGTTCCAGAACAACACCAATTTCGACGTGGGGCCGTTCGATCGGACGCAGAACATCCTCAATATCCAGCCGGTCTATCCCTTCAACGTCGGAAAATGGAATCTGATCAACCGCACTATCGCCCCGCTCATCTACCAGCCCATCGGGGAGAATGACGACGAGTTCGGCCTGGGCGACATCAACCACACCACCTTTCTCTCTCCGGCGGCTCCGGGGAAGGTAATCTGGGGCGCGGGTCCGGTCCTGTCTTTCCCCACGGCTACGGACGATGTCTTAGGGACGGAGAAATGGAGCGCTGGGCCCTCTGTCGTTGCCCTGACCATGCCGGGGCGATGGGTTCTCGGCGGCCTGGTCAGCAACCTCTGGTCGTTCGCAGGGGACTCCGACCGGGCGCACGTCAACCAGATGCTCCTTCAGCACTTCGTGAACTACAACTTCGACAAGGGGTGGTACCTCACCTCGGCGCCGATCCTCACCGCCAACTGGAAGGTTGACAGCGACAACCGCTGGACGGTGCCGTTCGGTATCGGCGTCGGCAAGATTTTCCGAATCGGCAAGCAGCCGATTAACAGATCACTGCAATTCTACTACAACGTGGAAAAGCCGGACACGACAGGAGCGGACTGGGCTTTTCGCTTCCAGGTGCAGTTTCTGTTTCCGAAGTGAGATGCCGGGTTTCTCCGGCTCACGGATGCCCGACGTAAGACAACCAATAGAAGCGGACAATAAAGAAACAACAAAAAAGAAAATGAAAGGAAAAACAAAATAAAACTTTTAACTAATTTTAAGAAAACCATCGCATGCACACTGTTAATTCTCACAACGGTTGGAGTATCGGCTCAAGAAATACTGCCGCGGCCGGAACAGCCGTTCCGAGGCCACATCGGCCTCACGGTCAAGGAGTCCGTCAAGGATTTCCCTGAACAGATCACCGCGCCAGATGGAGCGCCGAACATCCTGCTCATCCTCACTGACGATGTCGGTTTTGGCGCGAGCAGCACGTTCGGCGGTCCGATCCTGACCCCGGCCATGGATCGCCTGGCCGCGAGCGGTCTTCGTTACAGCCAGTTCCACACCACCGCGATATGCTCACCCACCAGGGCCGCGCTGCTGACCGGTCGCAATCACCACTCTGTGGCCACCGCGCTCATCATGGAGGCCGGAACGGGCTTTCCCGGTTACAACACGATCATGCCCAAGAGGGCCGGCACTTCGGCTGAGATCCTCAAACAGAACGGATACAACACCGCCTGGTTCGGTAAGAACCACAATGTGCCCGACTGGCAGTCGAGCCAAGCCGGCCCCTTCGACCTGTGGCCGACCGGCCTCGGTTTCGAGTACTTCTACGGATTCATCGGCGGCGACACCAACCAGTGGCACCCCGCGCTCTTCGAGGGTACGAAGCCTATCGAGCCTCCCCACGACGACGAGGACTACTTCTTCGAAAAGGACATGGCCGACAAGGCGATTGAGCGCATCCAACTGCTCAACGCGATGGCGCCACAGAAACCCTTCTTCGTCTACTATGCACCAGGCACGGCCCATGCTCCGCACCACGCTCCCGAGGAATGGATCGCCAAGTTCAAGGGGCAGTTTGACCAGGGTTGGGACAAGGTACGAGAGCAGACTTTCGAGCGGCAGAAGGAGGCCGGCGTCATCCCCGCCGACGCAGTGCTGACCCCGCGTCCTGACAGCATTCCCGCCTGGGCCTCACTCACGGCCGACCAGAAGATGCTCTACGCCCGGATGATGGAAGTCTATGCGGCAGCGCTGTCGTACATGGACCACCAGATCGATCGCATTCTCGATGCCATCGATGAAACTGGTAAGCTCGACAACACCCTGGTCATCTACATCCAGGGCGACAACGGCTCGAGCGCCGAGGGTGGACCGAACGGCGTACTCAACGAAATGACCTTCTTCAATGCCATGCGCGAGGACTTCGACGAGGTGCTCGAACAGATGGACAAGCTTGGCAGTGAGTACACCTTCAACCATTTCCCGGCGGGATGGGCCCACGCCACCGATACACCCTTCCAATGGACCAAACAGATCGCCTCACACTTCGGCGGCACGCGCAACGGCCTCGTGATCTCCTGGCCCAATCGCATCCAGGACAAGGGTGGAGTCCGCAGCCAGTTCCACCATGTCATCGACATCATGCCGACCGTCCTGGAGGCGGTCGGTCTCGAGTCGCCGTCTATGCTCAACGGTGTGCCGCAGAAACCGGTGGAGGGCGTGAGCATGGCCTACTCCTTTGACAACGCAAAAGCGCCTTCCAAGCGCCGTACTCAATACTTCGAGATGCTCGGCAATCGCGCAATCTACAACGACGGCTGGGTCGCCTGCACAACCCCGCCCGAGCCGCCCTGGAGCCCGGTAATGGCCACCACCGCCGTCCTCGACTACGAGTGGGAGCTGTACAACATCGCCGAAGACTTCACCCAGGCCAACAACCTGGCCGACCAGGAGCCGGAGAAGTTGCGCTATCTGCAGGACCTCTTCTGGGCAGAAGCCGCACGCTACAACGTATTGCCGCTGGACAACAGCAAGGTAGAGCGCGGGGATGTGAGCAATCGTCCAAGCCTGACCCACGGCCGCACCAGTTTTACCTACTATCCCGGCATGATACGCATCCCGGAGGGTACTGCACCCGATTTGAAGAACCGCTCCTACCGCATCACGGCCGAGGTCGAGATTCCAAAGGCGGGCGCCGAAGGCCTGCTGATGACCCAGGGTGGACGTTTCGGAGGACTCGGCCTCTATGTACTCGATTCCAAGCCGGTCTTTCACTACAACACTGCTGGAGTAGCTCGTTACACCGTGGCGGCCAAACGCAAACTCAAACCGGGCAAACACAGCATCGTCGTCGATTTTGAGTACGACGGCGGCGGGCTCGGCAAAGGTGGCACCGTCACGATGACGGTCGATGGCAAGAAGGGCGCCCAAGGGCGCATCGAGCGCACGCTGCCGTTCCGCATCTCGCTGGATGAAACCCTGGACATTGGAGAAGACACCGGAACGCCGGTGAGCGAGGATTACAGGGTCCCGTTTTAGTTTAATGGCAAGCTATCCAAAGTCGTCGTCGAACTGTGAGTATTCTAGCGAGCTTGCTGAGCCATGTGCTGAAGGGCCAGCTAACGAACAGTTGTAGCGGATGGCGCTAGCGCGCCACCGCTGAACTGAAGCCGAAGCTGTACGGACCCATTGTGGGACTGGGCATCAAGTTCTAGAATCGAAG
>JABMQX010000284.1 GCA_013203085.1 bacterium
ATAGCGGACAGCGCTGTCCGAATCCTTCAAGATCCCAATAAGCTTCGGCAGGTTTTCGGGGCCCTTGCCAACAAATTCGGCGGCGGCGAGGATGCGCTCCTGCGGGTACTTGCCGGGCTCACGCGCCATTTCGTACGGCGCCCTGCCTTCCGCGCGAATATGCATTTCCGCCTCCGGCAGCAGGCCGAGGTCGAGAGTGTCCGTCATCCATCTCTTATGCACCCGACGCATTCGCTCAAGGATACGACTGTGCTGCGCGGAATTGACTTGGTTGCGAATCTCGTGCGGATCCGCCTGCGTGTCGTAGAGTTCCTCGACTGGTTTTCTCGGTCTCGCGAAGACTGCTTGAGGGCCGACAAGTTTGCCTTCGGCTGCCAACCGGCGCAATTCCTTCATGACGCGAGCCTGGTCCGGCCAGGCGCTGAGTTGCGCATACGGCAGGTGCGGCATATAGTTGCGGATGTATTTGTATCGCGCGTCGCGCACGCAGCGGGATAGTTCATAAGCCTCGTCAACGCGACTCGAAGCCCCAAACACGTAACGCCGCGGGGCGCCGACTCCTTTACCCAGAAACACTCTTCCTTGCATGAGCTTGGGGACCGGCAACCCGGCGAGGCTCAGGACGGTCGGCGCAAAATCCACGAAACTGACAAGCTCATCAACTGTCTCGCCCGGTTTAACTGGCGCCAGATGCCGATACCTGGCAGGGAAGCGGACGATCAGGGGGACATGGAGGCCCGAATCGTAGAGTGTCCTCTTGAATCGCGGCAAGCCCAAGCCGTGGTCAGAGAAGAAGAAGACAATCGTGTTCTCCGCCAGGCCGTCGTCTTCGAGCTGTTGCAGCAAGTAACCGACTTCCTTGTCCATCAGGGTGATCAGATCATAGTAGCGAGCCCGGGCTTCTCGCACGATGGGAGTGTCAGGGTAGTACGGAGGGAGGGGAACGTTGGCTGGATCATGACGCTCTCCAGGCTTCAGGTTTGATGTGTACTTGGCAAAGAAACGCTCGTCCGGCCCATCAATTTGTGACTGATGCGTTGTCACGGAGTTAAACACAGCGAAGAATGGCTGGCCGGGTTCACGATTTCGCCAGTGGGCCATTTTGCTCGACTCATGCCATGCGGTTTTGGCCACGAAGTTGTAATCCTGTTTGTAGTTGTTTGAGCAGTAGTACCCGGCCTCGCGCAGGTACTCTGAGAAGCACGTGATCTGTTCCGGGAGTTTGATCTGGGAACGCAGGTGCTGCGTGCCGAGGGAGGTTGCATAGATGCCTGTGATCAGACATGACCTCGCCGGCGCGCACACCGAGGCAGTCGCAAACGCATTCCTGAACAGCACACCTTCTTCTGCCAGGCTGTCGAGGTTCGGCGTCCCTGCGTAACTGTCGCCATAGCAACCCAGGTTGGGACCGATGTCCTCGCAAGTGAGCCAGAGAATGTTCGGCTTGTGCTTGGCAGAGCTGCCTGCGGACCGCTGGGCAGCGCTAATGCCTCCCGGGATAGTCAGGGACGAGGCGCTCAGGCCCATAACTTTCAGAAAACCGCGTCGGTTCAACAGTGCACTCATCTTTTGCCGTCCTCCTTAATTCTTTACGTGCGATCTCTCGTCGTTTTCGTTCGCAATATCTTGCCCGCTGGTCGGCGGTTGCGCTGCAGCTCTCGGTCAAATTCACGGGCCATCTCGGTCAAACGTTTGACAACATCCGGATGCTCGCCTGCTATGTTGTGCTTCTCGCCGATGTCGGTTTCAATGTCGCACAGGGCCAGACCGGTTTTTCGCATAAGAGGACAATACTCTATCAATTTATGATTCTTCCATGTAGCCCTTTTGTTATCGCTGATCTGCGCTGCCAGAATCGCCCAGGTGATCAATCCTGCAGATTTCATTGGGGGGCTTGTGGTTGTAGCGCCGGCATGTTGTCAGCACGCGACAGCTCTGTTGTTCGGTCGCAAGGGATGAATGTGCTGGTCAGGAAACGCCGTAGAAGGTCCTTGAAAATCGGGGGGGAACTACTTTCCGGCAGGCTCTTGCGGTTGATCCTGCTGGCGGATTTCAATCAGGCGGATGACTAAGGTTGTGGTTGTGTCCTTTGGTTGAACATCTTCACTGGCTCCGCGTCTGATCGTTAGCTGTCCTGCGCCGCTTTCCACACCCGCCGAGATCGGGCGGGCTAAGAGCTTCTTTAGGAACGTCGAATACGCACTGGATTTCAGCTTGACGACGAAAGAGCTTGCTTCCTGCACACCGAGGGCGAGACTGGCCTTTCCCTCTTCACTCACCGCAGGGTCAATCGTCCCGTCGAAATCAGCGACGACTCTCTCTATCTCATGCATAGCCTTCTGGCGGTCTTTTACGTACAGGACGAGCTTCGGGGTAGCTTCTCTGAAATAACGGTACCCTGCCGCGAAATCGTCCACGCCGATAAGGAGTCCTCGCTGAGGACTGGTGCTGAGTCGTTGAGATTCAGTCTGGCCCATTATGCCTTCCTGATGTTCGATGTCCCCGGTGATACTCTCGCCGTCGTATGCAAAGTCCACAGTCGAGTGGTCCGGCCCTCTCCCATTCTGCAACGGTTCCAACGCCTTGACCGACCGCCGTGCGTGAAGAACCTTACCCGGAAGCGTCTCCTCTCCCTCACGACGGAACTCGCCACCGTCGCTGTCAATATCGTCCGCG
>JABMQX010000285.1 GCA_013203085.1 bacterium
CACGAACGTCTCGTTCCTGTCGAGGAGCTCTTTGGCTAAGTTGAGGCCCGATTGCTGAACGTCGAGGAAGCCTATGGTGTAAATGAGGTTAAGATATGCCGCCTCCACTGTCTCAACAAGATTCATAATGAGTTCGCTGGTCAGAAGAACCGTTCTCTTTTCCTCATTCCTCGCGATCCACACCGGCGCCATGTTCGCCGTTCGCCCCGCCCCTTTTGCCAGAGGCTGGACTGCGGAAATGGTCCAATCCAGATCGTAGAACGGCGAGATTGGGACGTCCACGTCTCGGTCGAAACGCGACGCGCTGTGGCTCACGCGAAAGACCTGCCCCGTTCGTATCCTCTTGCTCCAGCTCAGCCCGATACGGCCGCGGTCGTTCCGAGTTGCCTCTTGCCGGCTTCTCGCTTTCTCGTAAAGGGCGTCCAACCCCAACTGGGAATCAAAAGGCGCCTGTGCTGATACCACTCCTTGCTCGGCAATGGCGATGTTAAGGGCCTCTGCCGATAGAGAGAGGTTTTCTTTCAGAGCGTGTCGAAGGCACTCTTCGAGAGTGAGCCGAACCTCCTTTCTTTCAGGTTCGGGAGGTTCTGGGGCTTCGTCGCCCGATGAGGGGTTGCTATCGGACCACGCCCCAAACAACCCGCCGACTGCCAGGCAAACCAAGCCCGCTCTCAAAAGGGAAAACAACAGCTTGCAAGTCATCCTATTCATATCTCAAAGCTTCCACGGGATCGAGGAGAGACGCCTTCCTTGCCGGATAGACGCCGAAAAAAATGCCTGTGAAGAAGGAGAAACCTATGGCAATCCCCACGGCATCCAGAGAGACCTTGCTCGGGAAAGACTCATTAGCGAAATGCTGGATAGCTCCCGCTATTCCCACGCCGAGGCCGGCGCCCACGAGGATGCCGATGGCGCCGCCGCACAGACTCAACACTATGGCCTCCACCAAGAACTGAAGCATGATGTGCCGCCGCCTCGCGCCAATAGCTTTCCGAATCCCGATCTCCCGGGTGCGTTCAGTGACCGAGACCAGCATGATGTTCATAATCCCTATCCCGCCCACAAGGAGGGAAACTCCAGCAATTCCCCCGACGACCATCTTGAGGATGCCGATGATATTGTCAACCTTTTCAATTTCGGTCTCTGCGGCGACAATCTTGAACTGGCTGCCGTGCTCGTGGTGGCGCTTGAAGAACTTTTCCAACTCCTTCTTCACAGTGAGTGCCTTGCCGTTTTCCGAGGAGTAAACGAGGAGAGCATGGAGGTATTTGTTGCCGAGGATTCTCTTCTGGGCGGTCGTCAGTGGAATGAGGATATTCTGGCCCCAGTCGTCACCGAAAAGGCGCTTGCTTTCCATGACGCCTATGACGACATATCGCTGATCGCGGATCCTGACCTCGTTCCCGACTGCTTCACTTGTTCCGAAAAGGTCCTTTTTCACTTGATCCCCGAGGACCAAAACCTTGCGGGCTTCTTCGATATCCGTGTCGTTGACGAAACGTCCTTGTTTCGCCTTCCAATCCATTACGTCCGTATAATCCGGGCGAACGCCCTCCAGTCGGCACTCGGTTGAAGCTCGGCCGTACTTAACGGTTGCTCGTGTCCCCGCTATGGGGATAACGCTGGCGACGTCCGGGCACTCCTTCAGGATCAGATCGGCATCGTCCATAGTGAGGTGCTCGACCCACGGCCGGCGAATCCAGCGACCATTCTTGTTGAAGTAGAGAGGAGGCGGCGCCACAAAAATCAGCCTACTGCCCCCGATCTTGTCAATCTCGGTCATAACCTTGGAGCGGAGGCCCTCCCCCATGGAGACGACTCCAACTACCGACCCCACCCCGATGATGATGCCCAGAAGGGTGAGAGCCGAGCGAAGTTTGTTAGCCCGAAGTTGGCTCAAGGCCATTTTTATTGAATCAATCATTTTTCATTCGAACCCGAAAAACCGTGGCGTCTTGGCGTCTTGGCGAGAGAAATGGGAGAGAGAAGAACTCTCGCAAAGGCGCGAAGACGCAAAGCAAAGAAAGAACAAGTACCCTGGCCGTCTCTTCGATTTCGGATTTCGGAGTCCGCAATCGCCATTCCACAATCCGCCATCGGGAATGCGCCTTGGCGGGAGATGCGGCTTGTTTTCCGATGTCCTCTTACCCCTTTCTGTGGAAAGGCCCCCGACGCCCTTTATTCGGCGACGCCTTCCCTTTCTCCTTTTCCTGCTTCTGTTTCTTGGAGATTTTCTCTGCGTCAGGGTAAATCTTGTCTTCAGGTTTCAGCCCGCTGAGGATCTCCATGCGGGTTTCGCTTTTCAGTCCCACGGTGACCTCAGCATCTTCATATTTGTTCCCTATCTTCTTGAACACCGTGTACTTATCTATCTGCTTTGTCTCTTTTCCTTCCTTGTCCTTCTTGTAAATCTTGAGGATGGCCTCCACTGGAAGGTAGTAAGAATCTTCTCTTTCATCCAGAACGATGTCCACATCACAGCTCATCCCCTGCTTGAGGAACGAATCCGGTTCGAGGAACAGAATCTCGACGCGGAAGTAAACGATACCGAGGTTGTTGACGTTGATACCGAGCGGGGCGATTTTCTCGATTTTGCCCCGGTAGGTTTTCTGCTCATCAGCGTTAGGGACTATTTTTACGGGCATCCCTACGGAGAGTTTCGCCTCGTCAATTTCGTTGATCCCGGACGCGACGATAATCTTTCGGGGATCGCCAATTCGGAAAAGCGTAGTCCCCTGGGTGAAGGAAGAGGTGCCGCGGATAACCATGTCTCCTTCTTCGATCCTTCGCTCGATTACGATGCCCGCGAGGGGCGCCTGCACCCTAAAATCCTGCAGTATGATTTCCGAATCATCATCATCCTCTCCGTCTGGATTCGCTTCATCTCCCTCGTTTGGATTCCCTTCAAGAGGCTCGGAGCCAACAGACTTCACGTCTTCCTGCAGGATTTTCAGCTCCATCTTCGCCAGGTCATAGTTGTGCCTGGCGAGGTTTCGCGCGTCGTCGGCATTTTCCAGTTGTTCTTCTGAAATGAGCTGTTTCTTTCGCAGCTCGCTCAATCTCTGGTATTCCTTCTCCGTTTGCTTCCAGATGATCCGGGACCTTCTGACGGACACTGCCTTCTGAGAGAGCCGCAGAGCCTGGTCGGGGTCGGGTTCGATAACGGCCATGACATCGCCTTGCTTGACGCTATGTCCGTCGTCAACCGCTAATGTTACCACACGCCCGGAGATAGCGGACTTCACCTCGACAACCCGTGCGTACTCGACCGTTCCGGTTTCTGTAAGGCGGTCCACTATCGCGCCCTTTTTGATGGAAATGGGGATCGTTGGGTCGTTGTCTTTGCCCCGGGCAAGCCAGAACTGCCAGAACCCGTAGCCAGCCGCCGCCACGACAATAACGGCTACGACAAGTTTGGCTTTCCTTCTTTTCCTTTTCTTTCGCTTTGCCATGTCTCGAGTCCTGTGC
>JABMQX010000286.1 GCA_013203085.1 bacterium
TACAAGGTGATCGTTGACAGACATTCAGCTTTCATGGTTGAAATGTCCTCCTCAAGGCGGCTGATATATCGGGCGCTGCATTGCCTCAGTCGGTACACCCTCCGGCGAGCGGATTTGACAATCGTAACCAACAACTATCTCAAGGAAGTTGTGAGAAAGCGCGGTGGGCGCGCTTTCGTGTTGCAGGACAAGCTTCCGGGGCTTCGATTCGGAAAATCAAACCCGCCGCAGTTGATGGCGAATCACAACATCATTTACATCTGTTCGTTCTTGCGAGACGAACCGGTGGCCGAGGTGCTGGAAGCTGCGGGACGGCTTGACAAGTCCACGGCGATATATATAACGGGGAACCATCGAAGGTTCCTCGACCGAGTGCGAGTCCGAATTCCCAAGAACGTCGTCTTCACCGGGTTCCTACCGGAGAGAGACTTTCAGTCACTGCTCGGGGCTTCCGATGCCGTAATGGTCTTGACGAAGAGGGAGCATACACTTCTTTGTGGGGCTTATGAAGCTGTGAGCCTCGGCAAACCACTCATTCTTTCGAACACGCGTTCTCTTCATGAATACTTTGGCGACGGCCCCGTGTACACGGATAACGAGGGCCTTGAGATTGCGAGGGCGATTCGATCTGCGATTGAAACAAAGACCGTTATCGCTCTCAAGATTCGTTCCCTTCGCGACAAATTGGAGGCTGCCTGGACAACGACGTCTCGAGAACTCTCAGCTCTAATTCAAGCTCTGTGAACGCTTCGGGGCTGGCACGGATATTGCTCACTCATTCTATTGTGATCTATCGCAGGGCCAATAAGCCAGCGACAAACATCTCCCAGAAGCACTGGGCTCTTTGATAGCGGCCCGGAATCTCATAACAACCGGTCCGGCCTGTGAGAAGCATGCGCAGAATTCCCCAAGGACGCCATGTTGTTCGGGGAAAGAGTAGCGTGCCTTCCAGAATCGGCTCTGCGATGAAGTCAGTGCAAGTAGTTCGTTAACTGAGAGGAGACCCGAAAATGTTATCTCTACTGGAAGACCTCCGATCACCCGAGACAATCGCTGAATCGCAGATAACAGCCGGCGGTACAATCGCCGTCAATTCGGGGACGAAAGGCCGCATTTCCGCGGGAAAAGGCTGCCGTTATCAACAGGTAATTGGTGTTGTCGTTTGCCTGGTGGCATGGCTGTGTGTATCAAATACCCTCCTTTGCGCCACCCCAAATATCGAAAGCCTCAGTTCCCAAGCCTTGCAGCACAAGGAGTCTATCACCGTCAGCGGGTCTGCCTTCGGTATCAAGGAACCGGCTGAGCCTTTAATCTGGGATGACTTCGAAGATGGGATTGATCCGAGGTGGACGGCGAATCATGGATACGAGATTGGAACAGACAATAACCGACATTCCCATAGCACCACAAACGCCGTTGGCGACTTCAGCCAAACCGGTGATGTTCTCACTTTCAGCAAGACAAACGTCGGCTCGCTGAAGTGGTTCGCCCAGTTCTGGTTCAAGTTCGGAACAGATTTCGTGTGGCCCCCGAAGGCTGACATAGTGATTGGTGTAACGCCGATGGCTCAGGTGAAGTTATTTAGGATGTGGCCTCATGGCGGAGGTGCGCCAAACTATTGTAATGTCTATATCAATTACAAAATGTGGGAAAACACGGCTGCTTTGGCCGTTGAAAATGGTGGTGGTGGCGGGTATTGCAGTCCTGGCTGGAATGTAAGAACAAAAACTACCGTAGAAACGTGGCATCTCCAAGAAATGGAGTTTGTCGAAAATAGTGCCCCTGATGCTACCGATGGAAGAGCGCGGTACTGGTTTAATACCACATTATATTTCAGTAGCGATGTCCTAAAAACATCAACAGCAGCATATCCACTTCGCGGGAAGCACATGGGAAACATAGGAGGATATGAACACTACTGGGGGGCACCTGGAACGGCAATGCACATGTGGGTAGATGATGTTTATCTCGATATAACTCTTGCGAGGATCGTATTGGGCGACAAGGCCACTTGGGCTTCCTGCACACATCGAGAAGTTCAAATCCCAACCGCATGGTCCGACACGTCCATAACCGTGATGGTTAACCAGGGAGCCTTTCAGGATGGAGCACAGGCGTATCTATACGTGGTGGACGCCGACGGGACCCCCAACCCCGAAGGTTTCCCAATCACTCTCGGCGAAGGGGAAGGTCCAACGCCGGACCTGAACCCGCCTATTGTTAGCGGGCGTTCCCCCGCCCCCGGCGAGGAAGACGTGCCTGTGAATTCCAGTGTCTTGTTGCATGTGCAGGATTCCGGTGACGGAGTGGACAGCGCCTCGATCCAGATGAAAGTGAACAACGAACCCGTGACGCCGCAGATCGCAGGCATACCAGCGGACTACACGGTTACATACGTTCCAAGCTCCCCTTTTGACTACGGTAGCGCTGTGACCGTGACCGTGAACGCCCGGGACCTTCACAGCCCTCCGAATGTCATGAATGAGATGACATACTCCTTCACTACTGAACCGGGGGACTCCTCTCCGCCCGTGGTTACGGGGCAATCTCCCGCTCCGGATGAGCAAGACGTGCCTGTGAATTCCAGTGTCTTGTTGCATGTGCAGGATTCCGGTGACGGAGTGGACAGCGCCTCGATCCAGATGAAAGTGAATAACGAACCCGTGGCGCCGCAGATCGCAGGCACACCGGCGGATTACACAGTTACGTACGTCCCAAGCTCACCTTTTGATTACGGTAGCGCTGTGACCGTGACCGTGAACGCCCGGGACCTCCACAGCCCTCCGAATGTCATGAATGAGGTCGCCTATTCCTTCAATACTGTTTCTGAGGGCGCGCAAATCGAAGAGTGGGGCGATAGCGCAACTTCAAATCATCCGGGGACCATGGAGGACACGTTCATCAACATTAATGCCGAGAACTATGCGGATGATGCCATGAGTTTGAACACATACACGTGGCCTGCGAACAGCATCGCGAATGCGATTCTGATGAAATTCGATCTGTCCGCGATTCCAACAAATGCGACCGTAACGTCCGCGAAGCTGTACCTGTACATGTTCGAGGCGAGCAGTGACACAACTTACAGTATCAGCGTTCACAAGATCGTGAACGTACACCCGGTGATTGCAGCCGCGACGGGGTACACTTGCGATGGAACAACCTCCTGGACGTCGCATGAAGGTTTGTATGATAACATTCCTCTCGGTCAGGCTGACATCGCGGCAGCCGAAGACACAACTGCCGTGGACACCAGTCCCGGCTACAAGGACTGGGCTGTCACCAATATGGTTTCCGAGTGGATTGCAGACGCTGCGAGTAATAGGGGTTTGATGTTGAACTCGGACCCAAACGCCGTCTCAGACGCTCATCGGCACTTCAGACCTTCTGAATATGCCGACGCAGATCAACGGCCTCGCCTGGTGATCAGTTACACCGTCGGCAGCGCGCCTATACCCGGTGCTCCCGGAAAACCCGCTCATGTAGACTAACCGCGACAGGGGCCGCTCCGACTTATTCCGACGATCTATCGCGCAGAGTAAAACCGGATGCGGAGCGCTGAACAAAAACGCGAATCCGACCTTTGCCGGCCTTCTCATTACTCCTATCGTGATTCGGGCATCGCAGCGTAACCTGCTGTTTGGCAGGATAAGCATGCGACATCTTCACGGCAGCGGGAAACCTCGAGGAAAATGTGTTTCTCCCGGACAACGAAACCGTAACATCAATCCAATCATGATGAAATCAAAGCAGGAGCAAGAAAAGCACACTCGTCCCGGCGATTTCAGGCCCATCATCATCTCGCTGGCGGCGGTACTTATCGGGATTGTGCTCGTGATAGCATTCCACGCCGTCCCGTTCCGAGGCCTCATCCTTTTTCTTTTGGCCTTTGTCGCGTTTGTTTTGCCCGGGCTCGCTCTGGGCAAAGTTCTCTTGCCCTTTTCATCCAAGAACCCGACAGGCTTTTTCTTTTCTTGCGCCGTGGGATTGGCATTGAGCAGCCTTATCGGCGTTGTCCTGGCGTACTGCTTTGGCTGGCGCCCTCTCCTGCTCTTGATCATCCTGGTTGCCGCGTCAATCATTGCGCTTGTTATCCAAAGAAAAAGAAGGTCGCCGTTACATGCGAACGGCAATCTCAGTCCGTGGCAATCGCGAGAATTCGCTGCTTTGCTCGTGTTCTTGATCATCGCCGCATCATTTCTTATCCTGCCATTCAGGAATGTTGGAGCTAAGATCGGGGATGAATACCGGTACGCGTGGTTGTTCGGCCACGATTTTATCAACCGTGGTGCTCTGTCAACGTCCATTTCGCACGGTGTCCCGCCAGCCCACATGTACTTTTCGGGAGCAGCTTTGCGATACTACTACCTTGCCTATATTCTCCCTGCTTTCGTGTATTCTGTTTCAAAAGAGACCGTGCCGATATTCGGACTTATGCAAATGACCTGTCTGGCTTATAGTCTCCTTCTTGTCTGCATAATCTTCTCATTCTTTCGGAGCCTTGTGAGGAAAACTGCTGCGTTCATCTCTGTGATGGCGCTGGCGCTGATTGCTTACAGTTACATGGGTCTGTTCGTTTTCGGGCGTTGCATTCTTCAGAAGGTGTTATCGCTTCCTTATCCTGTGACCCACCCCCCGGTGAATTGGAAAGAAACTCTGATGAGCTTCACACCCTTCTCCCACACGTTCTACCGCTTTTTCCTCGTCGAGCCGCAGGCTGTACTCGGGATATGTCTCATGTTGGTCATCATTCATTTGACAATATCGAAGCCTTTGAGGACAAGGTCAATCTTCGTTTCTTCCCTTCTCGGAATCCTCATTGGGCTCGAGCTTGGCGCAGAAGCAATGACGGCGGCGGTGCTGGTGGCGTGGTTCTCCATTGTGGGTCTGTTGGATATTGTCAAGCTGAAAGGAAGAAGAGGGCCCATGTTTGCTTCGATGGTCGTTTCCGGCGCGGGCGCAGTCGCCATATTTCTTCCACTGCTTGCAATCGGCATGTTTTCGACCAAGAGCGGAAGCACAAACATCCAGTTTGCTCTACACAAAGTGTTCCTGCTCGGAGGTCCCCTCTACCTTCTTTTGGACTACGGTCCAATGTCAATCTTCGGAATTCTCGGGCTTGTTGCCTGTGCTCGGTCGAAAGGAGACCGCGATGGATTGTCCGGCGGCTTCGGCATCTTGCTGTGGGTCTCGCTTTTTATGATCCTCTTTGTGCGGAACCCGGTAGAAGCGGATTTTGGCTTGTTGAAAGGAGCGAGGATTCTTCCCATCCCTCTCCTATTGTTTTCCGGGTGTTTCTTCGAGAACCTCAGACGACGAACTTCCTTAGCTGCTTTCGCCTGGATGATCGCCATTGCGGCAATCCCAACGCTGTTTACTGACCTGCGCACCGCCTCCAATGTGCGAGACCCATATCATACCACTTACGTGCGCAAGGCGGACTACGAGGCTTGTCGCTGGATTAAGAGAAACACGCCGACAGATGCTATCATTCAGTCAAACCCGAACTACCCTGCTGCGGATGTCCGGGCCTTCAAGGGCAACTACAATTTCAGCCTTATATCCATATTCGCCGAAAGGCCCATGGCAGCCGGAGACTGGAAGCTTACTCAGTTGCAGCACGATTTCCCCCACAAAGCCAGAGCAAGGTACAATGACATCATCAGGATGTTCCAAACGGCAGACCTTCAAGAGGCGGTGAGAATTATCAGGGATTGTGATGTGGATTACATTTATATAGGGCAACTCGAGAAGCGGCTTTATCCGGAGGGAGCTAAGAAATTCCACAATCATTCCCGGTTGTTTCGGAACGTCTATTCTCGAAACGGGGTGAATGTCTATCAGGTTGTGAGACCGCAAGGGATCGATCCCGGCGGTACTCCAGTTGGACAAATTAGCCCTTGACCGCACCGTGGGAAAATCCCGAGGCTGGAGTGCAGCTCCAGAAACCCGGCCGCGTTCATGTCTCTGTCGTGATAGACATATTTCGCTCTTTTGCGTTGAAAGACAAATGACAGTTGCAAACTGAGGTCTTGGTCAAAAGGCGAGTTGACCGAGTTTCGATTCTTTTCCAGCAATCAAGCCGTGAGCCACACCGCATTTCCTTTTCCTTCTGTGGGAGCGAAGTATCGTACAACAGGGCGGGCACCCGTTGTTTGCCGTCCGAAGAACATTGCTGGAAATGCAGATGAAACGTGAGAAGTTTTTGGCGAAGGCGGCTTCTGTGGAAGCGAACATATTATTCCCGAGTGAGTGAGGGAAGACGAATGAAGACATTGTCCATTGTTATTCCAGTCTGCAATGAGCAGAAGTGTTTAGTGCCCTTGTACGAGCGTTTGAAAAAAGTGCTCGCGACTCTCGAGATGAACTATGAAATCATCTTCGTTAACGACGGCAGCACAGACTCTTCGTATGAGGCGATGGAACGTCTGAGGAGCAAGGATTCCTGTGTGAAGACCCTGGATTTTTCCCGCAACTTCGGTCATCAGATCGCCTTAACTGCGGGGATGGATTGCGCCGTCGGCGATGCGGTCGTAGTGATGGACGCAGATCTCCAACACCCTCCGGAACTCATCCCCAAGCTTCTCCATGAGTGGGAGCGGGGAAACGACGCCGTTTATACTGTCCGAAGAAAGACCGAAGGAATTGGCCTCCTCAAGCGGATCACGTCTGGCCTCTTTTACAGGTTCTTGTCGAAGATGTCGGAGACGCCTATCTCCCCGAGGGCGGCAGATTTTCGACTTCTCGATAGAAAAGTAGTTGACAGCATACTCCGCATGCGCGAAAGAGCGAGGTTCCTCAGGGGCATGGTTCAGTGGGTAGGGTTTCGACAAACCTTCGTTGAGTTCGATGCCTCGCAAAGATACGGCGGCGCCTCGAAATACTCTCTCACACGGATGCTGAGGTTTGGCATAGATGGGATGACGGCGTTCTCGCGTGTTCCCTTGCGCATTGCGACGTACCTCGGACTTATTCTTTCCCTCTTCGCATTCATCTACGCCGGGTACGCTCTGGCAGTGAAGCTGTTCACCTCACGAACCCTCCCAGGCTGGACATCTCTTATTGTCACCGTCCTCCTGTTAGGGGGAGCTCAATTGCTTACCGTCGGAATCCTTGGCGAGTACGTTGGGCGAATCTACGACGAGACGAAACGCAGGCCGTTGTATCTGATCAGAAGAGCGCAGGGGTTCGACCGCGAGATTGAACCGCCCGAGAAGTAAAGGAGAAATCAGTTCACCTTTCCGGGTTATCGCACCTGCTGGCCTGGGTTTAGCTTGCAGTATCGTGCATGAAGAATCCGATGCTGGCAACCCTTTTTCTCAGAAGAAGCTCCCCGCTTCGCCGTCCACGAGGCGCATGGATTTCGACCACCTTTTGGCAATTCTGTCTGAGATTGAAATTCTGGGTTATGGCATCGAGCACTGTATCTATTGAGGGAAAGGGCACAGAGTGACGAACGTTCGTGAGAAACGGTTATTCTACGAGCAACTTGCGGCCTGGCATAAGTGGGAAGAATTTGCTAATGAATATGAGACCGTCAGGCGGCTTCGCCTTGTTTACGACAGGCTCCTCCCCGGGGATGAGATCCGAGGACGCCGTTTCTTGGACGTTGGAAGTGGAGGAGGACACTTCTCAGCGGTAGCAGCCGCGCGTGGCGCTGAAGTCTGGTCGGTGGATGTGGGCGAGGAACTCCTCGCACAGGTTCCCA
>JABMQX010000287.1 GCA_013203085.1 bacterium
ATTGAACTGGCATCCGTAACCGTCATGTTTGACATTGATGGCGACGGAGCGACCACTGGACCGGGTGAATCGGTCCTCGCTGATAAAACCGGAGTGAATCTCTACACGGCGGAATTTCCCAACATTGCCGGACCGAATGGCTCACGGACAGTAAGCGTCGTAGCTGCCGACACATCAACGAACACCTCGCCTGCCGAAATCCCCGTCACGGTCGGCGGCGTTGAACCGACCACGGAGACACTCTTCACCGATTCCGGGCACATTGACGCCCAGCCGAGCGTATGGAGCGGCGGAAGCCAGCAGGTGATTGACTATGATCCCATCGCCGTGCCGGGTTCGGGCACGTTGACTTTCATTGTCACAGCAACTCCGCCGGTTCGGCACGAAAACCAGAATATTCCGAGGGCGGATCCATACGTGAGAAACATCAATTTCAACGGCACGGACTACAGCCTCAATGCTGACTGCAACGACTTCGGGGCTGACCCGTCCATCTGCACCACCACTTTTGAAGCAACAGAAGGCGGCACGCTCCATTTCGAGATTCTGGGCCCCGGCACCTGGAACATCTGGGGCGAGTTCTCCGGCCACCACGAGCAGGATTACACCATCGAAATCGAGTTCACTTCCGTGGATATCACACGTCCGGAAGTGAGCGTCACGTCGCCGGAACTTGGAGCGGATGTGGACCTCGGGACCCCGCTAACTGTGGAGCTGTCCGTAATAGATGACGTGGAAGTCGCCTCCGTGGTCGTTTCGTTTGACGGGGACGGAGATGGAGACACCGATGATTTTGGTGAGCAACTGGCCGCCACATCAACAGGCGGCGATGCCTACCAGGCGGCCTTTGGAGACCTATCCGGCATCCCCGGCACGCGAACCATTCAGGTCCTGGCGACAGATACCTCTTTCAACACTACCCGTAAGAACCAGACAGTAGGTGTCGGTGGTGTCGGAGCGGGAGAAATGGTCCTGGCAGCGACCTCCGGCACGATTCCGGCTCAACCTAACGTGTGGCAGGGCGGCGAGCGCCAGATCATTGACCTTGACCCGATCGTCGTCCCCGGAATGGGCCGGATCACTTTTGTGGTGACTGCAACACCGAACGTCCGACAGGAGGTTCAGAACATCCCGCGTTACGATTCGACCGTGACGAAGATCAATTTCGACGGTGGAGACATTACACTGACCCCCGTCTGCAACGCTCCCGGAAGCGATCCAGCAGTCTGCATCTCAGTTTGGGATTCCCCGGGCGACGGCGTGCTCGATTCCGAGCTTCTCGGTCCCGCCACTTACAATACATGGGGGGAATTCTCAGGCCACGGCGAGCAGGACTACACCATCGAAGTGCTTTTCCTTCCAGGTCCAACGGTCACCGAGGTCATCCCGGACACCGGCTCCGTGGGCGGGCACGAGACCGTCACTGTCAGGGGCAGTGGATTTGACTACAACGCCGTTGTCCTCTTCGATGAAGTGCCGGGCACGGACGTAGTATGGGTTAGCAGCGAGGAAATTACCTGCACGACGCCGCCCGGACTGCCAGGGAGCACGACGGTGAGGGTCTTAAATCCCGATCCTGAAGGGCTGGGATGGAATTACGGCGGTCCCTACGGGCTCTTCGGCGAGCTTGAGAACGGCTTCACCTACGAGGCGGCGCCACCCCCTCAGCCCCTGCAAGCGGAAAGACTGTTGGGTACATACAAAGACTACTTCCCCGCAGTCGGCTCCGAGGAGCCCCAGCAGCAGGCGAGCTTTGACTTCAACATCCCCGCGGCGGGACGACTGCGCTTCGAAGCCTGGGCATTCATCCCCATTCTCAATCCGATCCCCGGCCCCTTTGACAATCCCGAAAACCTCGAGTGGCACAACGAGAGCACGGCGGTTCGGTTTTTCACCGGGGGGAACGGCGCCGGCCATTGGCCCCAGATCGAGTACTCCGATCTGAGCTACCCCTTCGGTCCAGTGATCGGCAATTCGACCCGGGTCGTTGGCAGCGGAGCGCAGGGTCCGGGCGAGTTCACCGTCAAGGGGCCGGCGAGATGGAACGCGTTCTGGAGACAGTTCGGAGAGTACGAGATGGTAAGCGCTCCCGCCCAGAACTGGAGCCTGGCTGTTTGGTTTGCTGGGCCGCCGTCACTGACCTCGGTCTTCCCCGCAGCGGGCAGTGAGGCGGGAGGAACCACGGTGACCCTGACCGGCGCGAATTTCGCGGAAGGCATCCAGGTTCGCTTCGGCGGCGAGCTCGCGACAGATGTCGTCGTATCGAATGAAAATACCCTGACCTGCACGGCGCCTCCGGGTTTGGCGGGGCCGGTATCGGTAGCAGTGGAACTGCTGGATATGACCGCCCCTTTGACCGAAGCCTTCACCTACGAAGCCGACGTACAACGTAAGGCAATCACAGAATTCTCGTTCAGCGCGGAGGGAACTCCGACCATTTGGGTCCAGACCCAGGTCGGGAGAACCTACCAGCTCGAGCGCAACGACGATCTGACCAACCCCTTCGGCTGGGTACATGTCGGCGACCAATTCGCTGGGAGTGGCGCAGAGGAGCCTTTCACAGACCCAACGCTTTCCCCGGCCTCCTACGGCATGTTCTACCGCTTCGTCATCAGGGAGTAGGAGCTGTACGTTTCCCATGCCGAAGAATGATTGGCCGGGATCCAATCCGCCCAGCGCTTGAACGGGGATGAAGCACCTGCGGATTTACTGAAAAATCACTCGAACGACCTCAAAACAAGGTTTGTCACAAGAATCTGTGCAACAAAACAGTTGATATGCACGTGTTATACGTTTGCGTTACGTCATATCTCGTGGGCGTTTCCGGTCCCGTCTGAAGAGTGCAGATGTTTAACAGAACAATCGGGCAAGGCACCGTTTCACTGCCCGCATCCCTTGCGGTTGTGTGACAGCCTTCTTTACTCTCGTTGATAACGATCTGGTTTCGCTGGACACGTTCATCATCTATTCCAAACCGGTCATGGCCGCCACCCGCGAAAATAATTTCAAAAACCCACGCCGAAACACCCGAGACAAAACCGAAAAAGCAAAAGGCAATCCGCAGGCCACATTGGGCTATTATTCGTACCAGAGTGCCGACGGCAAAAACGAAACCAACTCTTTTTCTGGTGGATCCTTCACACTCGTGGGCGCAACAAGAATGTCCTTGATCGCCGGGTTCGTTGAGTATATACTCCTTGCGATTCAGTAATTTGGGGTCCACACTGATGGCTAATGTTAGCGGTATACCTGACCTGCTCAAAAGGGCCGATGAGATCGAGAGGAGATATGCGGAGCTCCACAGACGCTATATGGAGCTCAGCAAGCGGGTCGAAGAGCTGTCCACCTTCAGGGAGATCGGGCTGGCTGTCAACTCGCTTCTCGACTTTGAAGAGGTCCTCGAAACCGTCCTGTTGAAAGTCACGGCTCTTTTCGAGGCCACGGTGGGCGTGATTTACCTCCTCGATCCAACCTCCGAGAAACTTGTCCCCAAGATCGCGCGATATGGTAGCGAGCTTCGCCGAGAGGATGACCTTGGAGAGGAGTCCAACCCTATCGGGGAAGGGCCGGTTGGAAAGGCGCTTGCGGAGAGGCTCGGGACAATTGTGGAAGGCGCCGACGGATATTCGTACCTTGTGGAGCCGTTGATAGCCAAGCACGAGGGGATCGGCGTCATCGAGATTGCCCGCAAGAGCTCACAGGGGCGATTCGATCGGAAAGACAGCAACCTCTTGAGCGTCATCAGCAGCGAGGTCGCCGTCGCCATTCACAACGCGCTGCTTTACTCCCTGGCAACCACAGATAGCCTAACGAGGCTGTACGTGCGAAGGTACTTCGACCTGAGACTGAAGGAGGAATTCTTCGCTGCTCGTCGCTACAAACAGCCGCTGTCCATCCTGATGATTGACATTGACCATTTCAAGAGCTTCAACGACAGGTATGGCCATCAGACGGGGGACTTCTTACTTAAACAAATCGCCGAAATCATTACACGGAACTGCCGAAGAAGTGATGTCCCGTGCCGTTACGGGGGCGAGGAATTCACTGTCATTCTTGCTGCAACCGGTTTGAAAGGCGCCAGCACCGTCGGAGAGAAAATGCGCCAGCAGATCGGCCAGAGAGAATTCTCCTTCGGCAGAGTCAAAGGTCTCAAGATCACCGTGAGCATCGGCGTCGCCACGTATCGCATCGGCATGCGCACTCCGGAAGACCTGGTAGCAATCGCCGACGCCGCCCTCTACAAAGCGAAGGCGAAAGGACGCAACGCCGTCGTCATCGCGGAAACGGAGTGATTTCGAGACGCGGAGAGCCTCGGCCCAAGGCACCATCCCGGCAAAGTCACCCTCCAGTCCTCTTTGCGTGTTCGCGCCTTTGCGAGAGGTTTCCTCTCCCCCTTTCTCTCGCCAGGACGCCAAGAGGGCAGAGGAGAGGTTAACCGCTGATGAACGCTGATAAAGATAAGAGG
>JABMQX010000288.1 GCA_013203085.1 bacterium
AATCACGCTCAAAAAAATCTCAAAATCCCAATCAGGTGCGGAAGTTGGGTTAGAGGGCTGCTGACAGCGTACTTGGTTATTGCGCTGCTCGGTCTTCTGGTCGCCCTTCCGGCGTTTGTGCCGGCGAGGAGGGTCAGCCCGGAACAGGCACGGCTTTCATTCGGCGGATCGAGCTCAAAGGCAAAATGTGTCTTCTATGCCCGCAATCGGCCAAGATCTTGTTGATTCAGGAGAAAGGTATTGCAGACGCTTCTGGAAAAGAAGAGCCCCACTTCCCATTACCTCACTTCAAGCTGGCGGAAGTTCACATATCCGACGATGGACAGAAGAAGCATGTGTTGCTCTTACGTGGCCGTAACGATAGGATCATAAGAGAAAAGGGTGAGTCACCCAGCGTTGCGAGGTTTTTTGATTACAGACCAGACCAGTATAGAGGCTGAGCTCAGACAGGAGGTTTGACCAATGAACATGCGATTCTTCCTTATTGGCGCGGCGATGCTGCCCACGATCATCTCCTCTGCTTACTCCGTTGACCTCTCGATTAGCGCCGATCCTTACGCTATCGCCGGGCTTTTCACCAATCCCGCGGTCCCTACTGAGAATGAAGTCGTCACCATAACTGTCCGGGCTACTCTTCAAGGCGAAAGACCACGGAATGTGCCTGCCGACTTGACAATCACCGATTATGCTGGCGCGGCGCAGCAGTTTTCCCTCGAGCTTGCGACCGACGAGGGGCACGCCGAGGGGGCCGTGGGGTGGAAAGCGCCCCAAAACGGGCTCTACAAAGTCGAGGTTGAGCTGGATCCCGACAAAACCATCATCGAGAGCGATGAGACGAACAACTCGGCCCAGATCACGCTGCCTGTGACCGTGCGAGGTCGCAAATTGCACTTTGTCTGGTACAGGGAGGCCCCCAGTCTGAGGTGGACGACTTGTGTTACCTCTGTTAACGACCCGAAGCAGCGCAAGCGGCTGGCGGAGCGCGGTGTGATTCCACTCCACTGGGAATACGGCGGGATGAGCTGGTCTTACTACGACAAGGAGAAAGCCGAGGACGAACCGGCCGTTGTGCTTCGGCAGCTTGAGGAGTTGTTTGACGGCAAGTACGCCGGAGAGCTGCCAGAGCATTCGCGGGGACCGGGCATTGACGAAACGGGGGGGTATCCGGGCACTTTCAAGGAACAGGCCTCGGCCGCCTCCATGCGCTCGCTGGTCAGAGCCAAACGCAAACACCCGGAGAGGTTTTTCGCGGTATGGCACGCAGGGGGACTGCGGAAGGAGCTGGCCCAGTACTACCGGCAAGGAGCGGATGTGCTTCTTCTGGAAACTTATGTGTTTCAGGCTATCCCGCAAGCGCTGGGCACGCACGATATCTATCAGATGATCCGCGATCGCCTCGATCCATTGATCAGGTCAACGGATATGATTGTGCCTGCCTACGGCAATGACTGTCATACCTTGATTGCTCTCGATAGCTCCATGCGCCCTGACTTCATTGATTTGGGGGAGCAAGAGCAGGTGGTCCGATTCATTCGGCGGGTTTGCCCGGAAATGCGAGGCATCGCCTGGTACAACGGCGGCTACGGCCGGTCTGGTGTGGAGCGAACGCCCGAGCTGGACCGGCATCATGAGGCGGTCCTGTCCAACGCCGACCGGCTCTTTTTCGACTACTACATCAAGCCCTGCGTGACACTAATGCCAGAAAGCCTCTGTCTAAGCAAGATGAAGGATGGCCAGTGGGAACTAACGGCCGCCATCAGCAACATCGGCGGGATGCACTCCGGAGCAGTGACAGTGGAATTCCTCGTTGATGGCCGAGTTGTAGGCAGAAAGAGCGCGCCCAAGGTTCCGGCTGGTGCCAACCGGCTTCAGAATCGGTTCCTCCTAAAGCAGCCCGTGACGCTGAACCGCGGGCCGCACGATTTCAAAGCACGAATTACCTCCGCGCTGGAAGCCACGGTGCTCGACCCAACCGTCCAGTGCCAGCGATTTGTGCGGTGACAGCAGGAGTCGATCTCGCGGAAGGCTGCGTCACGGTTGTGTCTTTCGGGCTTGATCCACGCACCCAAATATCCGATCCTTATGCGGAAGCCAATCAGTTACCCTATCCTGCAAAGGAGGAGTCGCAATGTCCATTGAGCATTCAAAGATATCTCGGCGCAGATTCATAGCTTGTGGCGCCCTGGCGATTGCCGGTGGATCCACGTTGACAGGAAGCTCGTCATTTCCAAGCGATGCGGCAAGTGTGTCTTTCACTAAACACGAGGTCAGGGAGAAAGGGAAGGGGTCTCTCAGGGTTGCTGCATGCCAGATACTGAATTACTCCGATGTTGGCAAGAGCACGAAAAAGGTGCTTGAGTGGATCGAGTCTGCTGCAAAGGACGGCGTGGACGTGGTCGCGTTTCCGGAAGCATGCCTGTGTGGGTACGCCGGTGGCGATTACTGGAAGTCCGCCCAGCCCGAAGCCTTCAAGGCCGCTGAAGCCCAGGTCATCGAGGCGTCGAAGCGGCTCAATATTGCAGTGATTCTCGGCACGGCCCACTGGGAAGCGGAGAAGATTTACAACGACCTGTTGGTCATTGACAAGGGTGGGGTGGTTCGGGGGCGGTATTCCAAAACACATTTGGCCGAGCAGTGGCCTGCCCCCGGGAAGCACCTCCCTGTATATGATGTCGCGGGAGTGAAATCCTGTTTCATTATCTGCCACGACGTTCGTTATCCCGAATTGGTTCGCCTGCCCACCATTGCAGGAGCCCAGATATGCTACTTTTCCAGCCATGAGAGTGGTCTCAAGTATGAACATAAGTTGTCGGCCTACCGCGCCATGCCGATATCGCGTGCGACCGAGAACAGCATTTTTTGTGTGATGGCAAATGCCCCTGCCGATCCAAAGACCCTGCGTGGTTCCCACGGCAACAGCAAGATTATTCATCCCGATGGGAACATCCTGGTCGAGGCAGGCTATTTCGAAGAAAGGTTGGTGACGGCGACGATTCGAGTCAGTGATGCGTCGCGGGCAATGGCTCTCCGCGCCGTGAGAGATGAGACAATCCTGAAGAAATGGATCACGAAAGGAGTGGAGCTTGTCCAAGTGCATGGTTAGAGTATGGGCGTAGGGTTGAACAAGCATAAGGAAGGATAAGGTTTGGTCGTGGGCGCGAGAAGATTTGTCAAGCTATCCGTCGCAGCTTCTGGGGCGGCCACCATTCTTTCATTCTCTTCGTCGGCTAACGCTTCGGATGCGCCATACCCTCCCAGCCCTGTCATTAACAGCGTGACTTTCGACTTCTCGTCTCGGGACCGCCGAGCACCGGGAAGTGATAATTGGCCGATAACATGGGCAGACGATGGGCACCAATACGCGGCCTGGGGTGACGGGGGAGGATTTGGCGGCACGAATAGCGACGGCCGTGTGGGCCGCGGGAGGGCGTTGGAGAATGTACTCGACCCTCTTGCGGAGGCGCGCACGAAATAACTTTCTTCCGCTCAAGGCGGAACGACAGGGCTGGAAAGCATCCGTCGCCTCTGGCAGGATGAGTTCTCCCGCATCCGGAACCTTGCTGACGGCAGGCGATCCTGGGACAAAGTGGCGACCTATCAACTGTTCGTCAAGAGTACACGGAAAAACCGGAACAAGGAGAACGAGATACCCCCGGATTTGAAACAACTCCCCCTGAACATCGACATGGACGGGACCATTAACCTCCCTCCGGTTGCTCTCGGAACCCGGATCGCGCATGGATACCATGTCCCCGGTTCACCCAAGCGACGTGTACCTCATCAAGACGGACGGGGACGGCAACGCGCCCTTGCCGAACGCGAAAGGGCACTTGCCATCGCTTTTTTCTCACGGGATGCCACTCCACGACAACCCATATCCCGCCCGGAATGCGCAGAAATCAGGCAGCGAAGAGTACGAAGCTAAACCTTGAATCAGAAGCTGGATGCCTTGCCGTTGACAAAGGGCTGCTCTCGCCGTTATGGACTTTGGCAGCTATTTTTGTACAATTCACTGGTTTGGTTGGCACTTCTCGCTTAGGATTCTTCGATTCTGTGAAGTATGAAAGGGGGCCAATGGAGGCAAACAGGAGGACGCTCTCACCTGGAACGAGGCTTGGGCAGCTCGAACTCACTGAACTCCTCGGAGTCGGTGGCATGGGAATAGTGTACCTGGCGCGGGCATTTTCTATAAGGAGCCGCTCCGCCATTTTAACCACTGGACGGATACTCCAAAAATACCACACAGGGAGAGAATGAGAATGGAAAAACCTGAAGAATTCCTCGTGAGGATTATAACCTGTGTCGGGCTTGTCGTAGCATGCTTGTCTGCCTACGCCCGACCGACGGCTGACAGGCTGAGGGTCAAACCTGTGGTACCCTTGAAGTCAAGGCCGTTTGCGCTGAAGGATATACGGTTGCTCGACGGGCCTTTCAAGCATGCCACGGAATTGAACGCAGCCTATTTGCTCAAACTGGAGCCGGACCGGCTGCTCCACAATTACAGAAAATTCGCGGGGCTGGACCCCAAAGCAGAGGGTTACGGTGGCTGGGAGACACGAGGCATCGCCGGGCACAGTCTGGGACATTACCTCTCGGCTTGCTCGCTGATGTACGCGTCCATGGGCGATCCACGGTTTCGCGACCGCGTGAATTACATCGCGGACGAACTGGATCTCTGCCAAAAGGCCGACGGCGACGGCTACGTGGCCGGCATTCCCGACGGGAGTCGCGTATTCGCTGAGGTCGCCGCGGGAAACATTCGCACAAAGCCCTTCGACCTGAACGGCGTCTGGGTTCCGTGGTACAACTTGCACAAGCTCTTCGCCGGCCTGATCGACGCCCATCGCTATTGCGCGAGCGACAAAGCTCTAGCAGTTGCCACCAGGCTCGCCGACTGGGCGATCAAAACCACTTCCGGTCTGAGCGAGGAGCAGTTCCAGCGGATGCTGGCCTGCGAGCACGGTGGCATGAATGAAGTGCTGGCCAAGTTGTATGCCCTCACCGGCAAGAAAGAGTATCTGAAGCTATCTCGGCGATTTCATCACAAGGCCGTCCTCGATCCACTGGCCAATCGCGTGGACTGCCTGCCTGGTCTGCACGCCAACACGCAAATTCCCAAGCTGATTGGCCTGGCGCAGCGCTACGAGCTCACCGGCGACGAGAACGACCGCATCGCGGCAGAGTTCTTCTGGGACCGTGTAGTGAATCATCACTCGTATGTGACTGGCGGCCACTCCAACCGCGAGTATTTCGGCCCGCCGGACAAGCTCAACGACCGTCTTGGACCCGACACAACCGAAAGCTGCAATGTTTACAACATGCTGAAGCTCACCAGGCGGCTCTTCGGTTGGCGCCCCGAGGCGCAAGTAGCCGACTTCTACGAGCGGGCACTGTACAACCACATCCTTCCCACTCAGCACCCGGATGACGGCCGAGTCATCTACAATCTCTCATTGGAGATGGGAGGCCACAAGCGATATCAACGGCAATTCAGCGACTTCACTTGCTGCGTGGGAACCGGCATGGAGAATCACTCCAAGTACGGCGACAGCATCTACTTCCACGACGGGGACGGTTTGTTTGTGAATCTCTTCATTGCTTCCAAGCTGAAATGGAAGCAAAAGGGCCTCTCGCTGACCCAGGAAACTCGCTATCCGGATGACGATACCATCCGCCTGTCCTTTGCATGCGAAGAACCCGTGCACCTGGCCTTGCGCATCCGGTACCCCTACTGGGCGGAGACCGGGATCAAAATCGAAGTGAATGGGCAACCTCGAGAGATTGCCGCGAAACGACCCAGCTACGTGGGAATTACCCAGACGTGGAAAACCGGCGACACGGTGGAAGTGCAAATCCCGATGTCACTGCGGCTGGAGACCATGCCGGACAACCCGAACCGTGCAGCGGTCATGTACGGGCCGCTGGTGCTGGCTGGCGAACTGGGTCCCGTGAATGACCCCGCAGCATCGAATCCCGACTACGTGCCTGTGCTAATCACGAATGGCAGGCCGCCTTCTGAATGGCTCTCGCCGGTTAAAGGCAAGCCGAACACATTCCGCACGGTTGGCGTTGGCAAACCTCGTGACGTGACGCTGTATCCCTTCTATCGCATGCACAACAAGAGGTACACCGTGTACTGGGATTTCCTTACGACTGAGCAATGGAACCAGCGCCAAGCCCAGTACAGGGTTGAGCAGAAGCGCCTCCGCGAGCTGGAAGCGCGAAGCGTGGACGTCACCCGCATCGGCGAGACGCGGGCGGAGAAGAACCGCAGTCTGAAAGGAGAACGGACCAGCGCCGGTGAGTTCAACGGCAGAAAATGGCGGCACGCCACCAACGGCGGCTGGTTCTCATTTGACGTGAAGGTGTTGCCGAAGGAATCGGTGGATTTGCTCTGCACTTATTGGGGGAGCGATAGTGGCGGCCGTGTGTTCGACATTCTTGTCAGCGGGAAAAAGATCGCGACACAAGCCCTGGACAACAACAAGCCCGGCCGATTCTTCGATGTAACCTATCCAATTCCGGAAGAACTCACCCGCGATAAGGACAAGGTGACCGTCCGATTTGAGGCACACCCCGACAAACTGGCCGGTGGACTCTTCGGATGCCGCACGATCCGCCGTTCAAGCTCCAGCGAGTCAGGACCTTGAAGTCAAGAGGGTCCGTAACAACGTCTATGAGTATGGAACACGGGAGGATATAGACATGAATAGGGTCATCACAGTGATTCTTGTAGGACCAATGTTTCTTACTTTGCATGTCGGACGCGTGAGAAGCGCGCAAAATGATTATCCCTTGAAGCCTGTACCTTTTACACAGGTTCTCGTCACTGATCAATTCTGGGCGCCCCGCTTGGAGACCAATCGAAAAGTCACGATTCCCCACGCTTTTCGGAAATGCGAGGAGACGGGCCGCATTGACAACTTTGCCATAGCTGGCGGCTTGATGAAGGGAA
>JABMQX010000289.1 GCA_013203085.1 bacterium
GAAAACCTAAATCACGCGTTTTCGCTCGATAATCTGGCGACTCTCCCGGAAATGGCGGAAGCTTCAAAGTACTGCGATCTAAGGTTCTTTGTGAGTGCTGGGTGTGGCGTCATGAAGAACAGGAGACAAGAACGGCGCCTCGAACAGCTGCTGCTGCTGCCAGCATTTCCCTTTGTCCTTGCACCTCCCCGATGGTGCAATGTATACTCTTTCTAAGCGAGGTGAGATTTGCCCGTGAAATGCGTGACTCGATAAGAGGTCAGGAAAGCAAAGATAGGAGAGTGACCATGAGAACAGTATTTGTAGTGTCTTGTCTGGCTGCACTTTCGCAGCTCGGTTTTGGGAGCACCGATCAGAATGTGGAACGTGAAACCGAGAAGGCGTGGCCTGTCGTCGAAGTCAGCAAGGAAACACTGAAGATTCTCCGCTCCGTCCGCACGTCGGACGTTTCCGACGCCTTGGACTCAATGGGATTGCAGGAACGCTATCAGATGGATCCGGCCATGCGTCCTCTGTACTTCGGGATTCGCTTTGCGGGCATTGCCCACACAGCCGAGTATGACGTCATTGACAGACCATTGACGACGATGTCCTACGAGGAGTTTGATAAGCGACAATACGCAAAAGGACCGGAGGGCCTATGGCGCGAGGCAGGTCCGTGGGGCGCTCCTGATCAGGTGCTGGTGATCGATGCCAAGCGAACGGCCGCGGGAATTCTCGGTTCAGCGAACACACTTGGTGGCCGGATGAAGGGAATCGTTGGGTTCGTTATTGACGGGACATGCCGCGATTCGTACGAGTGCGTAATCCAGAAGACACCAGTATTCTGTACGGTGCGCTCACCAGCTCACCCGATGGGACGGATCGGCCCAATCTCCAATAACCAGCCAATCACTTGTGGAGGAGTGAAGGTCAGACCAGGTGACGCTATCGTCGCCGATGACGACGGGGTTATAGTTGTGCCGCAGGAAATAGCTGAAGAGGTCTCGCGCCGCGCCAAGCTGATTCAAGACAAGGACCGGCCTGGGCGGCGTGCATCCTACGAGAAGCTCGGCCTTCCCTTGGATGAGACTGTGCAATAAAAAGGCGGGCCAAGATGAGTTGATTTGGAGCAGAAAGGAAATATGGGTCGGAGAGATTTCATAAAAACATCGGTGGTTGCTGGCGAACCCCGGGACACACGCAACAAGCAGGAATGTGCATAGAAGGAAGACCGCTGAAAACCTGTATCTGCGGTCTTGCTTGAGATCCACGGCATCGCACCCAAATCTGTTTAACTGCCAGCTACTTCCTCCTATGTTTCACTCCATCTTTCTCTCCTTCGTCGGACGCTCGATGACGTGCAAACATGCGTCCTGTTATCCTCAGGCCGGCCTACCAGCGGAAGAACCGGTACGGGTCGTCCCACTCTTCCGGCACATCCACGTAGAGGCCGTCGAGCCAGCGCTTCTCGGCCGTGGAGGCGTCCACGGGGCTGTGGAAGCGCTCCAGAAGAGGCGTTGACCCGGCCACTCCCATGTTGGCCAAAAGACGCATCGTGAGGAAAGAGGCGCGGCGGTAGGTCCGCCTGAGGTTGTACTGCTCGCGGTACATGAACCACCACGGCTTCGACCCCGTCTCGAAGCTTGGGTTTGTGATGAGGTTTTGAAGTCCCCCGGATTCCTGAGCCGGGGCTGCCTCGGCAGGAGCTCTCCACGGGACATAGTCGCCTTCGTAGAGTCGGAACATGTCGGCCCTGAACCGGCCGCCCTCCTGGGCACAACCGACGTAGGCCTGCCAACCTTCCGGAAAAGGCTTCTCGACCTTGAAGGTGACATGCAGCTCCGTCCACTCATTCTCGTTGACCAAGACGTTTCCGCCTTTCACGGCCCGGTCCCAGGGCCTGCCGGCCCGCTCCACCTCCAGATGCGCGCGGACCGGTCCGCCCACGCCTTTGACGAAAACGGCAAACGTGTACGTCTTACCGACCTGTCCCCCTCCCTTCACTTGCTGCCCAAACTGCCCACCCGTTTCCGTCGTCGAGCCCATTGTCACCAGTGCGCTCTGCTTACCATCCACGGCGTCTTCGCCGTTCACCACGAAGGAAGGCACAGCCCCCTGCGCGCTGGTGACGCTGTAAGGCGGGAGTTGGCAAAAGACGACGTTCGCGTTCTGCGCCCTGGCCAGGACGCCATCGCCGATGACCGTGGCACCTCCGGACACAAGGGGCAGTTCCCGCGGGTCGCGGTTGTGGACATCCGCGGGCCCCACTCCCGCCAGCAGAGAGCTCGCGCCAAACGGCTCGAAGAAGGAGGCGATGTGTTCCTGTCTCTTCATGCGGACTTCGAAGGGTAAGAACGCGTTCGCATCCTGCTCGTCGAGCCCGAGGGCCAGCAGGTTGCCGCCCGCTTTCAGGAAGTCGGCGATGGCGGCCGCATGTCCAGCAAGCTTCTTCCCACCGCCGGACCCTACCACGAGGACCTGGTCGGCGGACAGCTTCCCGCCCTCGTAGGCACTTAGGGAGACGCCTGCGAATTCCAGATGCTTCCTTCCGGCAGCATTGCCGACGTAGACGGCATTCCGGCTCGGAGCCGGCTTCCAGACCGACACATACCGGAGTATGTTCCGTGCGAGCGTCTCCGCCGCCGGGTCGGTCTCGGTCCGCCCGGTCACGTCCATCTGGCAGAACAGCACCATTCCTTTGCCTTCACGGTACTCCATGAGTGGGCTGTACTGGAGGCTGAACCCGCCGTCGACAATGGGCAGGAAATCGCCGCGCGCGGGCTTCTCGATGAGAACGGAGGCGACGTTGCCGCGATTGCCGCAGCGCCACAACCGCGTGACAGGGATGCCGCACCAGTTGACTGTCGGGCCATGACGGGGCCGCATTTCGTACTGGAGCCGCGACGGCAGGATCGTCGCCTCGCCTCGCCAGTTGCGCAGGTGCTCATCAGCGATCCCCGCCAACAGCGGATGATCGGGCACACGCTTGAAGACCCACCGCAATCCGTACTCCGCCACCCGGAAGCCAAAGCGCTTCTCCAGAACATCCGGTGTCTGCTCAAACATAAGGACCTTCAGACCGTCGCGTACGCGGCTGATGTCGGGCGCCGGACCGTCAAGCGACAGGGCGGCCTTGCCCACGATGAGGGTTTCGTATGGCGACAGATCGGCGTTCGCATCGACGGGCTGGCATTGGACCCCCATCCCGTTC
>JABMQX010000290.1 GCA_013203085.1 bacterium
ACCTCAGCCAGGCGCTCTTCCGTCTTCAGCTTGTCCCCTGTGGGAAGGGGTTGCTCTTCGGCGGCTTGTCTCGCGTGCAGCTCCAAGACTGCCTCTGTGGGGGAACTCTTCGCCACGAAGAGTCTGGTGAGTTGTGTACCCGATGTTTCCGTGGGCGCAGTAGGCGCCTTCGTCCTGTCGGCAGCGGACCTTCCAAGATCATCCGCATTCTTAGATCCTACACCTTTGCTCCAAACGTCAGCTCTTCCCCCGCGCTTGAAATCCGTCTCGCTCGGCTTCTCCGGGGTTCTCGAAAGGAATTCCTTTTCGTCCTTGGGAATGCTGGCTATCCTTATCGGCTCGGAGTCTTCCTCGGCTCGGTATTTTTGCATACGCTCCGAGGGGAGAAACTGCCTCACGGCGAGCCACACGCCGAATCCTGCAAGTATCAAACAGGTGGCGCCGGCGAGCATCCTCGTGAGAGGTCTTCGGGGCAAGAGCCGGTCAAGAATATGACGCGTCCGCCGTGTCTCTATTCTCTGTCTGACCTGCTGGGCGAAATCGGCTGGCTCATCCACTTCACCGAATTCCGTCAGAAGGCGAACGGTGCGGCGTATGGCGGACAGTTCCTTCTGGCATGAGAGGCACTGTTTGAGATGCTCTTCGACCGTCTGTTGTCGGGGCGATTCCAGTTCACCCTCCGCAAAGGCATCAAGAAGAGGTCTTATTTCGTCGCAATTCATCATGCATCACTCCTCCGGTCGCACCCCGTTAGGGTCCCGACCGGGCTTACGTAGTAGAACAATAACAGCGGCGCTCGCAACTCCGGGGTGTTATTTGCGCCTCACCTGTGGACTGCGTCAGCGAGCACCTTCACTATGTTAGACACCGCCGACTCGGCCATGTTCCACGAATTTGGCGTTTCTTGAAGACACGGGGCATGACTGCTCGGAACGGCGACTTTACTCGTTTCCATTTACCTCAGCTTGTAGGATTTTTCAAGGCGCATCGTACAACAGGCAAACAGGATACACCCTGCGGATAAGTTCCGCAACAAGGCGCAGATCGAGGAAAAAAGTTTTTCACCGGCAAAGGGCCGCGCTGGAGCCCGGATTCCGACGCCAGAGATAGCAGAGCCGTGGGTCAGAATTGAATAAGACAATCTTCGGTTTGCCTCTGAAGCTGCTGACAAGAGTGTTAGCGAGTGATTCACGAGCCGTTGTGCCACAGCGAGCCTGCCTTATGGTTCCCTATCCGGCACGCTTTTGTCTGCCACCAGCGGTCACTCCAAGCAATGGGTTCTTGTCTTGACAGCGATGCCCTGCCCGCGTATCGTCAACGTTAGTTCCTGCGAGAAATGAGAATGCGGGTGTTTCCTGGGACAGGAGATTGAAATCCTTTTTCTTTTTTCGGTCTTGGACGGCTTAATTAACGTACTGGCGGTGAGAGAAATAGCTGTGCCGCGCTTTTGTTTAGAATCTCGCTATGTTGAGCATGCGGAGACACAGCGGCTGAGTCTTTAGCAACCCCACACAACAGAAGGTTGGAACAATATGAAGGACTACCATTTGAAGGGACGAGTGATGAATCGGCGAGACTTCTTGCGGCTCGGAGTGGCGCTGACCGTACCCTACATTGTGCCGTCTTCGGTGCTGGGCAGGGGCGGCGCCACGGCCCCTTCCGAACAAATCACGCTGGGGGCGATCGGCGGCGGCGGCCGAGGTATGAATGACCTCAGGGACTTCCTCAAAGAAAAAGACGTGCGATGCCTCGCGGTCTGTGACTGCTGGGCCGACCGGCGAAATAGGACGAAAGCTATGGTGGATGCCCACTACGGCAACAAGGATTGCGTTGCGCACCGCTTCCACGAAGACGTGCTTGGTCGCGATGACATTGACGCGGTGCTCATTGTCACGGGCGACCGCTGGCACGGATTGTTGTCCATTCTCGCGGCGAGGGCCGGCAAGGACATCTATTGCGAGAAACCATCCACCCTGACGATCGCAGAAGGTCGCACATTGGTCGAGACGACTAAGCGCTACGGGACGGTCTGGCAGTGCGGGACGCAGCGACGCTCAAATGACGCTTTCGCATTCGTTGCGGAGATGGTCTCCGGCGGCAGGATCGGCAAGCTGCGGACGATCACCACGTCGTTCGGCGGTTGGGGCGGCAACGGTTTCGCGAAGCCGGAACCCGTGCCGAAAGGATTCGACTACGACCGCTGGCTGGGGCAGGCGCCATGGGCTCCCTACTCGCGTATCCGTGTGAACTTCTGGCGAAACAACTGGGACACCGGCGCCGGCCCGATTCCCGACATGGGCGCGCACTACTTCGATTTCGCCCAATGGGCCCATAAGAGCGAGATGTCGGGCCCGGTGGAGTTCGAGGGCGAGGGAGAGTTTCCCGATGACGGTTTCGCCAACGTACCTTTCAAAATCAACGTGGAAGCACGATACGCCGACGGCGTCCGCGTGCTGATGAACTCTGGCGCCAAGACGGTCCGATTCGATGGCGACGAGGGCTGGATTCATATTACCGACGTCGGAGAAATCACGGCGGAGCCGAGGTCTGTCCTCGAAGGCCTCACGGTGCCCCGTGTACATTGGTCGTACATGGCGGGACATATACGCAACTTCCTCAATTGCATCCGGTCGCGGAAGCTGACGGTATCCCATCCCGAGATCGCCCACCGCGCCCACACAATGGCGCACTGTGCGAACATTTCCCTGCGCCTTGGGCGAAAGGTGCGATGGAACCCCGAGACCGAGCGCTTCGTGGGCGACGAGGATGCCAACAACATGCTCTCGCGAACCATGAGGGCGCCCTGGCGGATATGATCGCGTTTCTCAGGTCTCAAGCTACAGAAAGGATCAGTGATGAAATATCCAGTTGAACGGTTTAGCCTGTTGGCAACGGTTGCGCTATGTGCGGTGCTGCATAGTGCTGGTTCGGCGTTTGCCGCAACGACGGAAGGCGAGATCGAGAAGGCCATCGCCGCCATCCGAGACTATGACTACGGCCAGTCGAGAAAGGCATTGCTGGCGGTCGAGAAACTTATCAATGAAACGCACGGCAACGCCGAACTCCGTGCCGAGATTGAAAGAGAGCTTGTACAGGTGCTCGAATCCGAGGCCACGCTCGCGTGCAA
>JABMQX010000026.1 GCA_013203085.1 bacterium
ATGGTAAGGCTGGATATGATGTTGAGGGCAGCCACCGCGGTGATGAGTGCAACAATGATGAACATGATAACTTTTTCTTGCTGGATGGCGCGGAAAAGAGTCATTCGCAAGTCCATCCACGTCTTGACGATATAGGGAGAGCCGAGCTTTTTCTCCAAAGCCCTTTTGACCTCACCACAGTACTCGATATTGTCCAGTCTTACCGAAAACCCGTGGATGCGGGCTGGTTGGGACAACTGTTGCAGGATCTGCCCGCTCTTGAGGGAGGTATAGCAAAGTTTCATGTCCTCCTCAGCCAATCCGGACCGAAAGATCCCGGTAATCCGAGCGGCAAAAACGCGTTCAATTCTGCCGAAGGCTCCAATTCCCGCCGAAGCTATCTCGATCGTGTCGCCGAGCCTCAGGTCGAAGCGGTCGCAGAAGACTTTGCCGACGATCAAGGGCATCACGAGCGTCTTGTCTTCGTCCGGGCCGAGCACCTCCACTTCTTCTAAGTCGAGAGCGCTTTTCAGAAGATGCACGTCCTCGCCCACAAAACGACAGCCCGGTTTGCTGCACTTGAAAATGCCGTCTTTGACACTCCTTCGGTATTCCTCTCGGGTATAGGTTGTCTTGCATCTCCCACAGGTGAAATAGACAAGATACTCCGGGAGCTTCGACACCTGAGCGACTGTCTGAGGGTCAACGGCTCGAAAAAAAAGAGTAGTGGAGACGTTATCTATCCTGACGCTCAAGTCTCCCCACACGAAGGGGCTGGCAGCGGCAACATGGGGCGTGGATTCAATCTCCTTTTGCACGTCTTGCCAGTCCGAGATCAGACGGCTTGCCGTGAGCTCAATATGGGAGCTGAGGCCGATGGACCTTTCCGTGAGGTTCTTCGCGAAGCCCCCCATGACAGCGATGACCACAATCAAAGTCATCACGCCGACCCCAAGCCCAAGGATGGATATGACGGTATTGACGGATATGTACGCTCGACTTCTCTTGGGTCTAAGATACCTCAGGCATACGGAAAGCTCGTACGGCACGCTGTAGTTTTTCCTTTCCCATGACGCGGAATACGCTCAGCTCCGAAGAGAATCAGGCTGGCGCCTGGAGCTTGCGGGCAATGTCCGATATGGGGCTTCCGCAGGCAGATCTGATAAGAGCCTCACCCTAAGCCGTTACCAGGTGAGAATCTTGTAAAACCTGCTGCTTGCTCCGGATGTCCCATCGTCGGTGTACACCAGTTCAGTGCCATCTCCATCGAAAATGGGACCCTCTGCCCAGGGCCCTGAAGGGTCCGCCGCCGTAAAGACCTGATACTTTTTGCCGACGGCCCCTTTCCACGTGAGCGTCATCTGATTCTCCATGGCGGTGACAACTACGCCCGGCCGCAAGACACTCTCCAGAAGCAGCGGGTCAACCCTTTCTTCTGCGGAAGCAGCAAAGCTCCCCATCTCCATGAAGTGAAGATTCATGTACGAAATAGCGATGCTCAGATCCGTTAAGGGATTTGTGATCTCGATATTCCCGCAATTGAGTTCTTCTCCGCAGACGGGGCAGGGGAGATAGCAGTCCATTTCATAGTGAATGACGTAAGTCTTCGCCGGATTCTCACCCGCGGGCAGAGCCTCTATTTGCCCGTGCATTTTTCTCGCCAGCTCCACGCCATCGAGAATCCCGTCGCCATCACTATCAGGAACATCCGGACGGGTGCCGAAATGAGCTTCCTCGTTGTCAAGCAGGCCGTCAGCATCCTTGTCCTTCGGCAGAATCACCAGGTGAGAGGTCCCGTCTCCTCTCAGAGCCAGGTCGAGGAGGCACGGATTCACGCGGCCGCCGTGTAAGTCGCCCCCGTACGAAAAACTCCCGTGCCGCATGTAATGAAGGCCTATATAGCGGATTTCGAGGTTAATGTTTTCCTTCCGGTTGATGACCTCAATCCACCCCATGTTCACAATGGCGCCGCACACATCGCAAGCCTCAAGTCCCCTCAGCATATGCGCGACAACAAAAGGACAGTCTTTAGGACCTTCTTCGGGCTTGAGGACGTTGGGG
>JABMQX010000291.1 GCA_013203085.1 bacterium
ATGTTGGATAGGGATAATCTTCCCGGGGCAAAACAGATTCTGGAGAAGCTGCGGGACGAGAAAAAGGATTACCTACAACTGAACAAAGCGACGTTCAAACTCAACATGGAGCTTTTGTTCTCCCCCGCCATCACCGAGGTTCCGGAGAGCGAGTACTATGTTGTTCAGCAGGGTGATACACTCGATGGGATCGGAAAGAAGTTCGGCACGACAGCAGCCCTTCTGGAAGAGAGCAACGGGGTGAATCCGCTGAGGCTCCAGATCGGAAAAAGACTCAAGGTGGTTACTGGGAAGTTTCGATTGAAGATATCGAGATCGAAGAATATTCTTCAACTGATAAGCGGGGATGTGGTATTGAATGAATACCGCATCGGCACCGGAAAATCTGGCAAGACCCCCGTGGGCAAGTTCAATATCGCCGATAAAGTGAAGGAGCCGCCCTGGTTCAAGGACGGAAGGGTCATCCCTTATGGGCACCCGGACAATGTGCTCGGGACGCGGTGGATGAAGTTGCAGAGTATTGACGGGCAAACGGAACTGACCGGGTACGGCATCCACGGCACCGATGACGAATCCTCCATCGGAAAGCAAGAGAGCGAAGGGTGTATCCGGTTGCTCAACCACGATGTGGAGGAGCTTTACAAGATCGTTACTGTGGGGATCGAGGTAATCATCGAGGAGTAGGATTCGCAGTCTGCTGGTCGTGGCTCTGGGATGGACAAACAGGGCTGTGACCGCGATTCATCGGAGAGGAACAAATGGCAGGAACCGCTCTCGATTTCGAAAGACCTCTAATCGAGCTCGAGAAAAAAATCGAAGCCCTGAAGAAATCTTCCGAAAGCAGTGGGATAGACCTGTCCAGCCAGATCGTGACGCTGCAAAGGCAATTGGATTCGCAGCGTCTGAAGCTCTACTCCAAACTCACCCCCTGGCAGAGAGTGCAGTTGGCGAGACATCCTCGCCGGCCCTACATGCTTGATCTTGTGCGCTTGATCACGCGAAGCTTTACGGAGTTGCACGGGGACAGACTGTTCGGTGACGACAAGGCCATTGTTGGAGGGTTCGCTGTCATAGACGAAGTGAAGGTGATGCTGGTCGGCCATCAGAAAGGGCGAGACACCAAAGAAAACATCATGAGGAACTTCGGCTGCCCTCATCCGGAAGGATACAGGAAGGCACTGAGGTTGATGAAGATGGCGGAAAAATTCAAGCTGCCGGTGATCAGCCTCATAGACACCCCCGGGGCTTATCCGGGGATCGGAGCGGAGGAAAGGGGGCAGGCGCGGGCAATCGCCCTGAATCTCAGGGAGATGATGCAACTGCGAACACCGATGATCATTGTCATCACGGGGGAAGGATGCAGCGGCGGCGCCCTGGGTGTAGGTATCGGGGACATCGTCGCAATGTTCCAGAACGCCTATTATTCAGTCATCTCCCCGGAGGGCTGTGCGGCGATCCTCTGGAAAGACGCAGGGAAAATGGAGCTCGCGGCGAAAGCTCTTAAGTTGACGGCAAACGACCTGGCAGAGCACAAACTGATTGATGACATCATCCCCGAGCCTATAGGCGGCGCTCACACTAACCATGCTGAAATGGGCACGATTCTGAAGGAGCGATTGCTCTCTTACCTCGAGAAGTTGAAGAGAATAGCGCTCGACGAATTGCTTGAGAAAAGATACAAGAAGTTCAGGGCTATGGGGGTTTTCACGGAGCCGGCGCCGGAGGAGAAGAGGGTTCCTTCTCCACGTGAAGAGGAGGCGGTTCCACATTTGCCGGAAGTCTCGCCCTTGGAAACGAAACGTTGAGTCTTGGCACGGAGAAGGTTCTGACCGGGAATGTCTCGTTCCTCCGATCTCGAAGGCAAGCAATGAAAAAAGCACAGTCGTTCTTTGTTCTTTCGTGTATCGCTGTTCTGCTGAGTTCCTGTGCCACAACCGCGGACCGCGAGCGTCGTGCAAGGGACGAAGCCGTCAAGATAAAGACGAAAGCGGCGAGGTATTACAACCGGGGGCTGTCCTTCCTCCGGAACAACGATTACTCTAACGCGATCCGCCTATTCGAGCAATCTGTCGAGCTCAACCCCGAGGACCCCTGGGTTCACAATGCCATGGGAGTAGCCTGGGGGAGGCTGGGAATGTTCGAACAGGAAGTGGGCTGTTACAACACGGCGATAGAACTCGATCCCCGCTTCGCCGAGGCGCTCAACAACAGGGGAATCGCCCTGCACATGCAGGGCAAGCATGAACAAGCACGGGAATCTCTTGAGGAAGCGATAAAAGCCGATTTTCAATACGAGAGCGCTCACCTCAATCTCGGAAAAGTTCTGGCAAGCCAAAAGGAGTACGATCTCGCCCTTCTATCCTTTGATAACGCTCTCCGTTTCAACCCTTCATCCGAGCGAGCGCTTTTCAACAAAGGGCTCGTTCTTGAGGAAAAAGGGGAATATGAGGGTGCCTTGAAGTGCTACCAGAATGTCCTTCGGCTCACAGGGATGTATCCTCACGTTTACCTTCGAGAGGCGATCTGTTTGGAGCGCCTCGGTCGCTTCCAGGATGCCCTGGCACCCCTCGAAAGAGCTGTTCGGGGAAGCCCGGACTACCTCGAGGCGTTCTACCAGCGGGGGGTAATCCAGGAGAAGCTGGAGGAATATGACGAGGCTGTGAAATCGTTCGAGAGAGCGATTTCGATTCTGCCCTCCTATCCCGAGGCCCATCACGGGAAAGCGCGGTGCCTCAGCAGCCTCGGGCAGTACGAGGGGGCTCTCGCGGCGTGCGAGGAGGCTGTCCGGCTCAAACCTGACTCCGTGGAGATGCTCGAAAGCAAGGCTACGATCTTGAATGTGATGGGGAGAGAAGATGCGGCAAAAGCCGTCTCGGAAATCATCGCGGAGTTGGAATCGAAGAAACCCGAAGCAGAGGCTGGTCCCGCAGACTGAAGCTCGACGGCTGCCGGCGCCATTATGGAACTTCCCTTCCGACGGAAAGCCGAGCCTCCCACACGGAGGGATGCTCACTCACCTTTTTTGGCGGGGACGACTGTAACCAATCGGATATCCACGTTCAGCCTGGAGGGATCAGAGGCACTTTTGGGTGTTATCTTGAGCAATTCTATGCCAACGACATGCTCGGACTTCTCGATCTGTTTGAGGAATTCGACGATCTGGTAGAGGGTTTTATCCTGATATGAAAAACTGCACGTCTGTTTGCCCTGGGCTGTGGTGCTGGGAGGATTCCCTCTGAATCTGCTGAAGTTCTGTAGCTTCTCCGTCTCGGCTACGAACGTTGACAGGTCGAAGTCTTTCCGCCGCTGGAGGACCTTACGCACGATGGGATCGGCTTCTTCCTTGAGCCGCATGTAGTTTGCCTCGATCTTCTCGATCTTGTCGTACTCATCGGACAGGCTGCGGACCTGGCCTTTCAGATTCCTCAATTCCTCCCTTTGCGGCGAGAGCACAAACGAGTATGTCAAAAAGCAGACCACGATAATCCCACCTGCGATAATAACGTTCCTTTCTCTTCGAGAGAATTCACGTGCCATCTAAGAATGCGACTCCTTCAATTTCAGGATGAAATGAAAGCTTACCCTTCCGCCCGCAGGAGTGGTCCCTTTGTCGTCAACCTCGCCAACATAGCTTGAGTTTTCGAGGATATTCCTCAAAGCTACATGATCCTCCACAGAAGGGACGGTGCCTCTAAAAGTTATTGTCCCGGCCCATGTTGTGGTCTCTGTCCGGGTCCGCGGGCGGCGTCTGGACTTGGTCGGTGTGGTCAGCTTGGACTTGGTGTATTCAAAGCGAGAGACCTCCACCTTCCTATCTTTTGTAATTCTCGTTGAGAGGTCGGCGACTATTGTCAGAACCGAGATGTTCCGCCGCAGTTCACGAAAAGGCGTCAACCTATCTTTTTCCTCCTCGAGGAGCTTATCCATGTGCGCGACATCCGTTGCCGTCTTGTCGGGAAAGATTGTCGCTCGCTTGGTTTGAATGAGCAGCTCGAGGCTAAGGCGCCTTCCGCCGTACCGGTCGAGTGAAGCGAACAGGCTGAAGACAAGAAGCGAGCAGACACCGAAGACCAGAGCCCCGGAGAGCGCGAGGCTTTTCCTCAGCCTTCGAAAGGGACGAGCGTAAGCGCATTCTTCCTGGCGGAAGTTTTGGAGACAGAGGGATTGACCGAGTCCCCGCAGAGCGAGCCCTATGGCTGTGACGAAACGAGGAAAAGGCAATTCCTCGCCAGACCCGTTCTTTATCGCTTCCGACGGAGAAATCACAGCCACTTCCGCTGAGAGCGCCTCCCCCAAGAATTTGTCGAGCCCGGGTAGCGATGCCGATCCGCCGCAGAGAATCACTTTGTCCAAAGTGCCGCCCCCG
>JABMQX010000292.1 GCA_013203085.1 bacterium
AACAAGATACGGAACCGAGGGTTCCAAACCCAGCTTTCGAAAAGAGGTTTTTGATTTCCTGAAGCGAGGCGCTTTTCTCATTCTGGTGACCCGCTGAAGAGACACGAATCTCGGCCTGGAAATGCCGGAGCTTTCCGTGACGGAAGCGATCCTCTCATTTTCCCTTCGGACGAGGCGGTTGTCGGAGGCGATCTTTCTGTAAAGTGCTGGTGAGCGTTCGACGTTCTTGTTGATGTCGTTCTGCTTGAGTATCGCTACGTTTTGCTGGATGCCTTGCCGGTAACTCTCCTCGATCTCCCTCGGGGTCGGGTCCCAGTTGAAAAGTCCGACGACATGCCATTTGCCGAAAGGTCTCTCGACGTCCAAGACCCAGAGCTGGGGCTTCGGTTTCTCCAAAAGGTCCATGGGCCTCGCCGCCCTGCCGTAAGAAGGAGCGATTTTCTTGATAATTGAAATTTTCTTCTGGCTCAGGGCAGCGAGAGAGTCGCCCACGAAGACGCACCCTCCCGAAAGGCCTATAAGCGAGGCCCAAGCCCTGGCCTGGCTGAGCGTTGCCGGCTTGCCAATGGACAGACAGCCGGGGTCGTTGACCCAGAGCGACTCTTGCAGATGGTATCGAACTGCCGCTGCCCTCACCCCAGATTCCCGAACGGTTCGCCACCGCCCGGCTTCCACATCGCGCACTATCCCCGCGCCTTGGACGATCCCAAAGGATGTCGCAAAGGCGGCATCCATCCCCAGCAAAAAGGCCCCTGAAGGAAGGCTCTCGCTCATGGACTCGAGCGCCGACCGAACGGCTTCGCTTGTGGTCAAGGAGTCGTCCTCCGGCAAGAACCTATCCTCCCTGCCGAAAACGTCCCAATCCACGAAATCAATCTTGACGAAATCGAAGCCCCACTCTTGGGTCAACTTCGCCACTTCCTTCTTCAACAGCTTTTTTGTAAACCGGCTACTCGGGTCGAGTCGCATGGATTCGAACTCGAAGGGACGAAACCATAACCCAATCTTCAATCCTTTGCCGTGAACCTGCTCCACGACCGATTTCATGCCGTTGGGAAAAGACCCGCCCGGATTCCAGGGTCCTCCGGAGAAACCGCCGGAAGTGTGCCATCCGGCGCCGATCAGTATCTCGCGGAAGCCGTATCGCTTCAGCTCTCTGGAAACGAAATCGGCGTAAAAGAGAACCTGCTGTTCCGTCAACCCTCCGGCGTGCTGCGCCCGGCAAGACCAACCGCAGGGGATATGTTCAAACCCCGGGATGTTGTTTACCTTGCCGACGCTTTTTCCATACTTTTCGAGCGCGGCGAGAGGCTGTTCATCGTAAACGAGGGCAATCCTCCCCGCAAAGAAGCTCTGGTTGTCCTGCAAAATGATCGCCCTTTTCTCTTCCGCAAGAGCGCTTCTCACGAGGGGTCTCTGCCGAACGAAAAAGTCAAGGGGGTCCTCTTCACTCTCCGGGCAGGAGATATGAAATGACGTGAGACATCTGGCAGGCTCGAATATTCCGCATGCAAGGGCAGCCCCTCCCTTGCCGTCGTAGAGAAGGATGGAGTTCTGCGCGTCCACGCGCCCCGTCGGTTCGAGGGAACACAGGTGCGGTTGGCCGTCGAGAGAGGCCCAGTTCGCCCGAAGAACTTTGCAGTCCCGCAGTTTCCCGAAGATGAGCTTCCCGCGTCTCCCCCGGCAAGATATAGGCAGCAGTTCGTCCAGGACAACGGCACGCCCGGTTGTGTTGTCAACCTGCAGCCCGATGGCAACAATGTCCTTTCCCTCGTAGAAGGAAAAATCGGCCGTGAGGGACGGCAACTCAGGCCTCCCCCCGAAAAACACCACAAACCCTTTTCCCTCACCGAGGTTGTCCGAAAGGTCCACTACTCTCCATTTCACCTCGGGGTAAGATCTCGAATCAATGGTTCGCGATCCGCTCCGAAAAGCGATTGTGGCATCCCTCAGGACATGTCCCCGGTCAGCAAAAGTGATCGTGCACAAACCCCTCCCCGCGACGAACTCAAACAGTATCTTGCCGCTGATGATCGTAATCCGGTCCTCGCGACCTTCGACAAGGATTTGTGAACTGGCCACGCGCGCCTCCCAGTGGTTCCCTCGCCTGCCGCTGATGTAGTCCGCAAACTTGAGGGTGCATTCTTACCATCTTGCTACCCCTACGACAACCATTTTTGCACTTAATTTCCACGTCAGAAATGCTCCTGCGGGGAATCTCGGCTCCATCCTTGGACCTCAGTTGCAAATCGGGACACCAAAAAGCTCGTCTGCGAAAAAAATCAAGAAAAACACTTGACAGCCTCCAAGTCCGTGCTACTATTGGAGCAGAATACTTTGTGAAGCAAACCACTATATTACGCAAAGATGTTTATCGCGGTGGAAGGAGGTCAGCCATGACACCACATATCAGCTTGAAAGAAACCGAGCGAAAAGCCTTCAGGGATTCCCAACAGGACGGTCTTATGGAAATTGTGATAGGCATCTGCCTTGTGGCGATGTCCGCGCGTCTGCTTTCACGCCCCCTGATTTTCACGTTAGCCTTTCCGCTCTTTCTCCCAAGGATTCTTCTTCCGGCCTTGAGGAAGCGGTTCACATATCGGCGGATAGGGTATGTG
>JABMQX010000293.1 GCA_013203085.1 bacterium
CAGTCGCCGGTGAAGACGCGTATCGCTCGCGAATTGTGCAGTGGAAAAGGGGGTCTATTGCTTCTGCTGGCTGGGTCGGACGAGAAGGAGAACGCAAAGGCTGAGAAGGATGTCCGTTGGGTAGTGACGAGGGCGAGAAAAGAACACGGGCTGGATGTCGGTTTCCTGCGATTCTCGCGGACGGATCCTCAGGAGAAATGGCTCGTCCACTCGCTGTTGCAGCTCGTCGAAGAGCCGCCGGATAAGAAGCAATGCATAGTGTTCGGGGTCTGCGGCCGCGGGAGGGTCCTCACGGCTTGCATCGGCGAGGGAATCACACCCAGGAACATCATCGAGTGCGTCGGCATTATGAGCGGCGATTGCTCTTGCGATCTAAGGTTTGCAAGCCCGGGAATGGATCTTCTGACCGATTGGGACTGGGAGGGCGCCATCGCAAGTCTCCCCCCAATGACGGAGGGGCCGCTCCAATCACTCCTCCTGGGTTTCGATGACTCCGAGGAGGATTCACAGGGGCCCTCTCAAGGACAACTCGAACCGGAACCTGACAGTGAAACGCGGACGTCTGTCGGAACGCCGGCGCTCACAAAATGGAGCGTCGCCTTTGCAATCGCCTCGATCGTAGTGGTGGGAATTGGCTTGATGATGATCAGAAAGAGAAAGGGGTTTTGAATGAAGTGGCGAGTTGTATCGCTGATTGCCTTCTTGGCGGTCCTGGCGTTGGGCTGCAAGGAATCTAAAACACCGGAAGGCACTCAGGGAGCTGAGGAAACCAAAGAAACGGGAAGCGAGGAGGAGATTACCGTTCTATGTGGCGCCTCGTTCCGGCCGCCGATGGAGAAGCTCGTAGCGGCCTTCGGGAAGAAAACGGGTGTGAAGGTGTACCTTTCGTTCGGTCAAAGCGAAGACCACCTTCCCCAAGTGAAAATCGGAAAGACCGGGGACGTTTTCGTTAGCCACGATCCGTTTCTTGATTACACAAAAGAAGCGGGGGCGTTGCTGAGGGCGGAGCAAGTGGGTTTCGTTGCGCCGGTAGTCGTAGTCCGCAAGGGAAATCCTGGGGGCGTGAAATCCATCCAGGACCTAGCTAAGCCCGGTGTGCGGGTGGCTTTGCCCAACCCCGAGTTCTCCACCTGTGGCGAGATGCTCTTCAAGCTGCTGGAGAAGAAAGGAATAAAGGAAGCTGTTGTCAAGAACGCGGGCAACGCAGTTTTTCGCAGCCATTCCCAGACCGGCAATGCCCTTACACTCGGCACACGAGACGCCGGCGTGATGTGGAACGGCATAGCTCACAACTTTCTCGACGCGATAGAGATTGTCCCCACGCCTTACGAGTACGACAAGGTCATTCGCGTGTGGGTCATAGGGCTGAAGTACACCGAGGAGAGGCAGCTCGTCGAAGAGTTCCTCGACTTCTGCAAGAGCGACGGCAAGGCCATTTTTGAGGAGTTTGGTTACGTAAAATGACGACAGCTCTTTTTTGGAAGGGGACGGAGGGATTATGGAAGCGCTCTGCACTTCTCCTCTTGGGCAGTGTGGTAGCGGGCGGTTTGCTGTTCGCTGGTTGCCGGCGAGGCAACAACGACGACCATGATGTTCCGACGGCGAAGCCGAAGCTCCTCCTGTATTGCGGCGCCGGAATTCGCCCCGTTGTGGCTGAGATAATCCAGGCATTCGAGAAAAAACATAATGCAGCTATTGAAGCGGACTACGCAGGCGCAAACATCCTGCTCAGCCGGATCAAGCTGACGAAGCGGGGAGACCTCTACATGCCGGGCGACATTCGCTACGTCCAGCAGGCAGGCCGCGGGGGGCTGATCGCCTCCTCGCGTGAAGCTTGCTATTTCATTCCTGTCATCTTGGTTCGCAAGGGTAACCCGAAAAGGATTCACGGCGTGGCAGACTTCCCAAGAGATGGTCTTTGCCTCGGCTTAGGCGACCCTAAAGCTTGCGCCATAGGCAGGGTCTCGATCGAGATTTTGCGACGGAACGGCGTCAATCTGGACGATCTGGAGCGAAATGTCGCCTTTCGCTCCCTTACGGTAAACGAGCTGGGCGTGCACATCAAAGTGGGTAAGATTGACGCGACCATTGTCTGGGACGCCATCGCCGCGCAGTATCCGAATGAAGGCGAGATCGTTCCCATCCCGAAGGATAAGAACGTGGTCTCGACAGTTCCGGTCGCCGTCCTGCGTTCATCAAAGCATCCGAAAGAGGCTGCCGCTTTCCAGGAGTTCGTCATCTCCGAGGAAGGGCGGGGCATCTTCGCGAAGCATCACTACACGACGGAGGCGCCCCGCTAACCGGGGGCGAACTGCTGCGGCATGCCATCTCATCCTGTCAGTGGACGTCGGAGTCGCCTCTTCTCGGCAGGGGTCTTCACCTTCCTTGCTCTATTTCTCCTTCTCGTGCTGGCGCTTCTGGCAGCGGATGTAGCTTACATCAACCTCGACGCGGTGAAGGAGGTGCTCCGTTCGCGGGAAATTCGCTCGGCGGTGGTTCTGAGCCTGGGGTCCATGGACATTATCCTAACAGCGTACGAGCACGAGAAAATGGTTCGCGTGTGGGTCATAGGGCTGAAGTACAGCGAGAAGAGGCAGCTCGTGGAGAAGTTCCTCGACTTGTGCCGCAGCGACGGTAAGATGATTTTCGTGGAGTTCGGTTACGTAAAATGACAGGTGGTGTTTTGGAGAAAGAAATGGCTCTCTTACGACGATGGTTGACAGTTGTTCTTCTTGGAAGCTTAGCAGCGGGCGGTCTGCTCTACACGGGTTGTCATCGGGAGAAGGAGAATGGACAAGGCAAATCGGCGCCGAAGGTAAGACTCTTTTTGTACTGCGGCGCGGGAATTCGCACGGCTGTCTCTGACATAGCTAAAGCGTTCGAGAAAAAGCATAATCTCACGATTGAAGTTGATTACTCAGGCTCGAACATTCTCCTGAGCCGGATCAAGCTGACGAAGCGGGGTGACCTTTACATGCCGGGCGATGTTCGCTACGTCCAGCAGGCAGACCGCGAGGGGCTGATCACCTCCTCGCGTGAAGCTTGCTATTTCATTCCGGTCATCCTCGTTCCCAAGGGCAACCCAAAAAAGATTCACAGCGTGGCAGACCTCTCGCGAGAGGGCCTTCGCCTCGGCTTTGGCGACCCTAAAGCCTGCGCCATAGGGAGGGTCACAAACGAGATTCTCCGACGGAATCGCGTCAAACCGGGCGACATCGAAAGGAACGTCGTTTTTCGTTCGCTGACGGTAAACGAGCTGGGCGTGCACATCAAAGTGGGTAAGATTGACGCGACCATTGTCTGGGACGCCATCGCCGCGCAGTATCCGAATGAAGGCGACATCGTTCCCATCCCGAAGGATAAGAATGTGGTCTCGACAGTTCCGGTCGCCGTCCTGCGTTCATCAAAGCATCCGAAAGAGGCTGCCGCTTTCCAGGAGTTCGTCATCTCCGAGGAAGGGCAGGGCATCTTCGCCAAACATCATTACACGACGGAGGCGCCTCGCTAACCGGGGGCGAACTGTTGCAACATGCCCAGTCACCCCATCAGTGGACCTCGAAGTCGCTTGTTCTCAGCAGGGATTTTCGCGTTTCTCGCTCTGTTTCTCCTTATGGTACTGGCCCTTCTGGCAGCGGACGTAGCTTACATCAACCTCGACGCGGTGAAGGAGGTTCTCCGCTCGCGGGAAATTCGTGCGGCGGTCGTGCTCAGCTTGTGGTCTTCGACACTGACGATGGTGATAGCCATTATCTTTGCCGTCCCCATGGGTTACGCACTGAGCCGTTACCGGTTTCCAGGACGCATCCTCGCGGATACGATAGTGGACCTCCCGATTGTCTTTCCGCCGCTGGTGGTCGGGCTGAGCCTGTTGGTGTTTTTTCGCACGAGCGTCGGCCTGTGGCTGGAGTCCTTGGGGATGGATTTTGTCTACCAGCGAAGGGGAATCATTCTGGCTCAGTTCTTCGTGTCGGCATCCTTCGGCATCAGGGCAATCAAGACCACCTTCGATGAAGTGGACCGGCGACAGGAAGATGTGGCTCTGACGCTTGGGTGCACTCGCGGGCAAGCGTTCTGGCGAGTGGCGTTGAGAAACGCTCGCGGGGGCATCATCGCAGGAGCAATCCTGACCTGGGCTCGCGCCTTCGGCCTCTTCGGGCCGCTGATGGTTTTCGTGGGCGCGGTAAGAATGAAAACAGAAGTCCTGCCCACCACCATCTATCTCGAGACCTCCATTGGGAGGATCGAAGTGGCTCTGGCGGTGTCTCTGCTCATGATAGTGATGGCCACCATAGCCCTAATCTTGATTCGTCTTTTTGGCGGAGAGAGGTTGTGGTGAAGAAATGATTCGAATAGACGGTCTCAACTTCGCCGTCGGCGACTTCGCACTGCGGGACGTAACGCTCCATGTCCAGCGTCAAGAATACTTCGTCCTGCTCGGCAAACCGGGCAGCGGCAAGACGCTTCTGCTGGAATGTCTCGCCGGCTTGATCCGCCTTTCAAAGGGGACTATCACGATTGACAGCGGCCGGGTCGAGCATGCTGAGCCACGGGACCGCGGCATTGGCTACGTGCCACAGGACTACGCGTTGTTTTCAAGGCGGTCGGTTCGCAGAAACATCGAATTCGGCCTCCGCGTGCAGCACTTCGGACGCTTGCAGAGGGATACGCGAGTAAAAGAGCTTGCGGAAATGCTCGGCATTCGACACCTTTTGGATCGGAGCATTCAGGGGCTGTCCGGCGGCGAGCAGCAGCGGGTTGCCCTCGCCCGGGCCCTGGCAGCAGCTCCCAAAATTCTCCTGCTGGACGAGCCAGTCAGCGCGCTCGACGAGGAGACCCGCGAGGGAATCCTTATGGAGCTGAGGCGAATCCAGCGTCAGACAAATACGACCACAATCCATGTCTGCCACGATCTCGACGAAATGCGCGCAGTCGCCGACCGCCTCGGCATCCTCCGCGAAGGCCGCCTCGTCCAGGTGGGCACCCCGGAAGAGGTCTCCCGGTCCCCCGCCGACCCCGGCGTGGCAAGGCTGTTCCGGCTGGGGACCATCCTTACCGGCACAGCCCGGCCGCAAGACGGCGGATGTCACCTCGAATTCGGGGACTTTTCGCTCACCGCGGACCGTGCTGCCGAAGGGGAGGTTCATGTGCTCATTCGCGCAGCGAAGGTATATCTCCATCCGCCATCACCGCAACAAGGGCGAATCGCCGCACGCGTCGAGTCAATCCTCCGGCGAGATTCGACGGTCCGGGTTGACCTGAGAGCAGGCGGAACCCTTTTCCGTGTCGAACTTCCACACGCGGAGGCGGAGGCGCTTGCGCTGAAGGAAGGTGCGGAGGTAACCGCCTTCTGCCCACCGGAAGCAATATACATCTTTTCAGGAACGAGCGCGGCGTGAGCGTACGGCAAGATTGACGCTTTCGCAGTCGTAACGGAGCGCAAAGGCGAGGATGGGAAGTTATGGGGATTTGATCTCGCCGAGGGGGAAACAGGGGATCATTTTTTCCTCAATCCACTTCAGGGCCTCCAGAGGAGGGACTCTCCAATAGGTGGGACAGGGGGAAAGGACTTCCACGAGAGAGAAACCGACATCGTCTATTTGGCATCGGAACGCCTTTTCTATGCTGCGTTTTGCGATCATAATGTTCTTAGGGTTATTGAGGGCGGTTCGGGCGAGGTATTTGACGCCGGGAAATGGGGCGATCATCTCGGGGACCTTCAATGGGGTGCCGCACTCTTGAGGCATTCTTCCTTCGGGTGTCGTCTTAGTGACCTGCCCATCGAGAGTTGTGGGCGCCATTTGCCCGCCGGTCATGCCATAGACTGCGTTGTTGACGAAAATGATGGTGATGTTCTCCCCTCGGTTAGCGGTGTGAATCAGCTCGGCAGTTCCGATGGCAGCAAGGTCTCCGTCCCCCTGGTAGGTGAAAACGATCAAATCGGGACGAGCTCTTTTCATACCGGTCGCCACGGCGGGGGTCCGGCCATGGGCGGCCTCGCTCACGTCAAAATCCCAGTAATCGTATCCGAGAACGGCGCATCCCACCGGCGATACTCCGACGACACGCTCTCTGATGCCCAGCTCGTCAACGACTTCGGCGATCATCCGATGGACGATACCGTGTCCACACCCCGAGCAAAAATGCGTGGGCACGTCTTTGAGCGAGGGCGTCCTCACGAAAACTTTTCGGACGGGGCCGTCTTGAGCTCCCTCGCCCGGGGGGCAGCCGTTCCCTTCCTCGATCATTGGGTTTTTTCCTTCAGCATTTCTATCTGCCTGACTACTTCTTCGACTGTGATGACGCAGCCGCCGGTTCTACCGTAAAACCTCACAGGCGTGCGCCCCGCAACAGCGAGTTTCACGTCCTCGACCATCTGCCCCATGCTCATCTCGAGGGCAAGGAAAAACCTCGCCTTGTCGGCAAAACGCGCGAGAGCCTCGTACGGAAAGGGCCATACCGTAATGGGGCGAAAGAGACCAACTCTGTGCCCGGCTTCCCTCAGTTGGCGAACAGCGCTTCGACAGATGCGAGCAACGCTCCCATAGGCGACAAGCACCACTTCCGCATCGTCCATACTGATTTCTTCAAACCGGATGTCCTCTCGCTCCATGCGGCGATATTTCTCCCGGAGCTTGAAGTTCTGTTTTTCCAGGACGGTAACGTCGAGATAGAGGGATTTGATGACTCTTGGGGGACGGTTCTTGGCGCCTGTCAACACCCAGTCTTTCCGTGGGAGGTTGGTCTCTATCGGGTCAGGAAGAACTACAGGTTCCATCATCTGCCCGAGGATTCCGTCGGAGAGAATCAGGACGGGGTTTCTGTATTTCTCCGCGAGGCCGAACGCCAGGAAGGTGAAGTCCGCAAGCTCTTGCACCGAAGAGGGGGCAAGGGCCATAGTCCGATAATCCCCGTGGCCTCCGCCCCGGGTCGCCTGGAAGTAGTCTGACTGGGACGGCCCGATATTGCCGAGACCGGGGCCGCCTCTGACGACGTTTGCTATGACCGCCGGCAACTCGCAGCCGCACAGATAAGAGATGCCCTCCTGTTTGAGACTGATGCCCGGGCTGGAGGAGGAAGTCATGGCTCGCGCGCCAACCGCCGCCGCTCCAAAGACCATGTTTATTGCCGCAATTTCGCTCTCCGCTTGGATGAACGTTCCGCCGACCTGTGGCATCCGCATGGCCATGTAAGCCGGGACCTCGTTCTGCGGTGTAATGGGATACCCGAAGTAGAATCGGCAACCCGCACGCACCGCGGCTTCACTCATGGCTTCGTTTCCGCACATCAAAACTTTTCTATTCACATGTACACCTCCATGGCAACGTCAGGACAGACTATTCCGCAAATCCCACAGCCCGTGCACCTGTCCCCATGAACCACGTAAACGTAGTGCAGTCCTCGCAGATTAAGGCCATTGGATATCGCCAGCACATCCTTGGGGCAAAAACTCACGCAATAGCCGCAGGCTTTGCACATCTCCCGTCGGACAACAACTTTTGCCATCGGGGTTTTCTTATCCAACTCTTTTGCACTCGCGTCAAAGGAATTAGCGGGGGCAACTGTTTTTCAGAGTCCCTTCGACCCTCCCCAGCGCAATTTTGACCTCAGAATCTCGAAATAAGAGGTTTCCTTCACGGTGACTAACTTGACATTCGAATCCGACTTCGACACGGTAATCACATCGCCGAGCGCGAGCTCAACGCCCGTCTGGCCATCAACCGTGACGATGGCGCCTTTCGGAATCTGGGCGGGAACTATCGTTATTGTCCTGTGAGGTGGAATCACGACCGGCCTGTTCGACAGGGCGTGAGGGCAGATTGGAGTAAGAACAAGAGCCTCCAGAGCAGGCTCCACGATAGGCCCTCCCGCGGAAAGCGAATGGGCCGTGGACCCTGTCGGGGTGGCGACGATTAAGCCGTCTGCCTCGTACGTGGTCAAATACTCCCCGTCAATGGAGGTCTTCAAAACAGCGAGGCGCGATACACCTGTCGTGCTAATCACAACATCGTTAAGCGCTCTTTCACTGTGGATCGTCTCCCCCTGCCTGACAAGGCAGGCCCGGAGAGTCATCCTCTCCTGCAGCCGATAATCTCCAACCAAGATTCCATCCAGCGAGGAGAGAAAATCATGTGCCGAGAACTCCGCCAGAAAACCGAGTCCACCCAGGTTGATCCCGACGATAGGCACATCGCGCTCGCCGACCATCCTCACCGCCCTCAGGAAGGTCCCGTCGCCCCCGAGGGAAAGGACCATATCGGAATCTATTAACCGCCCTTCCGGCGGATAACTGCTTTCGGAAAATAACGCGGCGGCGGCTTCTCGGGGCTCGACGATGACCTCGACGCCCCGAACCGCCACGAATTCCACGATGGCGCGAGCTGTGGGGAGCCAGTTCCCCTTTGAAGTGTTGGCGACAATTCCAATTTTTCTCATGAGCCGAAGGAAGGGATCCCCCCCTTGACCGGGAAGGCCGCCTTGACTTTCTCAACGATGCCGCCAGCGGTCAGTCCCAGCTTTTCCATGAGAAGGAACCTCTCGCCATGCTTGGTAAACTCGTCGGGGACGCCGATTCTCAACAACCTGACTGAGTGAAGACCCTCGCGCTCCAGAAGGTCTGCAACGCGACTGCCGAACCCTCCGAGAAGAACGTTCTCCTCGACTGTGACCACATAGCCCGTGCTTTCAGCGACCTCCCGGAGGAGCTCGCGGTCGAGGGGCTTGGCAAACCTGGCGTTGATGACCATGGCGGAGATGCCCTCTTCTTGGAGAGCTGAGGCGGCGCCAAGAGCATGCTCAACCATGCTGCCCAAGGCGAAAACAGCCACGTCCACGCCTTCTCTCTCGACCTTCGCTTTTCCCAATTCGATTGTCTCGATGGGGCCGGCGACCGTGGTGGACATGCCCGGCCCCTTCGGGTATCGGATAGCGACAGGGCCCCTCTGCTTCACCGCGAAGTGAAGCATATCCCTGAGTTCTTTTCGGTCCTTCGGGGCGACTATCGTCATGTGAGGCACAATTCCCAAATAAGAGAGGTCAAATACGCCGTGGTGCGTCGGGCCGTCCTCGCCAGAAAAGCCTGCCCGGTCAACGGCAAACATGATGGGCAGCTTTTGGAGGCAAACATCGTGAACGATCTGGTCAAAAGCCCGCTGCAAAAACGTCGAATAGATAGCCACGATCGGTCGGTAGCCAGAGGCGGCCAATCCGGCGGCGACGATGACCGCGTGCTCCTCGGCGATTCCGACGTCAATGAGCCTTCGGGGGAACCTCTCCCGGAATTTGTCCAAGCCGGTCCCTTTTGCCATGGCGGCGGTTATGCACACAATCGTGGGGTCTCTTTCAGCAAGTTCTATGGCGGTCTCTCCGAATGTCTCCGAAAAGGATTGCTGCGGGGGGGGCTTTCTTTTCCCTGTCGCGACATCGAAGGGAACAGAGCTATGGAAGGGCTCGGGCTCCTCTTCTGCCGGTTTGTAGCCTTTTCCCTTGCGGGTGATGACGTGAAGGAGCACGGGGCCCGGGTTATCCTTTATTCGCTGGAGCATGTGGATGAGGGAACGGAGGTCATGTCCGTCAACTGGTCCGAAATATCGGAACCCCATCTCCTCAAAAAAAGCTCCCGGAACGATCAATCTTTTAATGCTCTCCAGGATTCTCTTCCGGGTGCGGATCATCCTCGGACCGATATTCGGTATCTTCTCCAGGATATAATCGGTCTCCGCGAGAATCTTGTTGTAGATGGGCGTGGTGATGAGCCTGTTGAGATAAGCTGCCAAAGCGCCGACAGTCGGGGAGATGGACATCTCGTTGTCGTTGAGAATGACGATTAGTTTCCGGACGTCGCCGCCGGCGTGGTTGAGAGCCTCGAATGAAGGGCCAGCGCACAAGGAAGCGTCCCCGACGATGGCGACGATGTTTTCATCGCTCCCCCTGAGGTCCCTCGCAATGGCCATCCCTACGGCTGCGGATATGGCAGTACCGCTGTGACCTGTCCCAAAAGCGTCGTAGTCACTTTCCTCGCGGAAAGGAAAGCCGGATATTCCTCCGTGTTGACGAAGGGTTGCGAAGGAATCTCTTCGCCCGGTGATTAGCTTGTGGGCGTAAGCTTGATGCCCAACGTCCCAGACGATTTTGTCGTTGGGAGCATTGAAAACCCAGTGAATGGCGATGGCCAACTCCACGCATCCGAGGTTGGATGAAAGATGACCGCCGTTGCGAGAGACCACTCGAATGATCTTGTCCCTTATCTCCTGGGCGAGCCGTTCGAGCTGGTTAGGGTGGAGTTTTTTCAGGTCTCGCGGGGAATCTATCATGTTCATGTAACCAGCCATTTCCGTGCCTCCTTGCCCGGATCGGCAAATGCCGTGTACCGGGAGTGCCACTCGCAACTCCCGCCCGGCAGTAACACGCTCGATCAAGGCGATCAGAACAGGGGTTCTCCGTCCTCGCCGCCTTCCTCCTCGGGCGTTTCCTCGTCTCCCTCGAAACCTTCTTTGGAGCTTTCACG
>JABMQX010000294.1 GCA_013203085.1 bacterium
AATGGCGGCGGCGCATGCTGCCGGAGGCGGGGAAGTCGTGTACACAAAGCTCCGGCACTTGTTGCGAAGATAGGAGATGAGATCCTTCGAACCGGCGACGTACCCGCCGATGCCCCCGAGAGCCTTGCTGAGCGTCCCCATAGCCACGTCCACTTGCCCCTCGAGACCGTAATATTCCACCACTCCCCTGCCAGTCTCTCCCATAACCCCCGTGGCATGGGCCTCATCAACCATCACCATCGCGTCGTAACGTTTCGCCAGAGTCACTATGTCCGGCAGGGGACAGATGTCGCCATCCATACTGAAAACGGTGTCGGTAACGATCAGCCTCCTCTTGAACCCGTGCGCCCCCGAGAGAACATTCTCTAAGGAAGTAGTACTCCCGTGCCGATACACAAACATTCTCGCCCCCGACAACCGACAGCCGTCAATGATGCTGGCGTGGTTCAGCCGGTCAATAATCACCGCGTCCCCCGCCCCGACCAGCGCCGAGATAGTGCCCACGTTAGCCATATACCCCGTGGCGAAAACCATGCTCCCTTCCGAGCCCTTGAACCGGGCAATCCTCTCCTCCAGTTGCCTGTGAAGCCGCATCGTCCCCGAAATCAACCTCGACGCCCCCGCGCCCCAACCGTACTTCTCGATGGCCTTTGCGGCAGCTTCCTTGACCCTCGGGTCGTTCGCCAAACCCAGGTAATTGTTCGAACAGAAACACAAATAGTCTTTCCCGCCGATGGTTACGTACCGTCCCTGCGCGCTTTCGACGGTGCGCAACTCGCGGAACAGCCCATCTCTCCGCAGCTTCTGCAATTCCTCTCTGATGAAGTCCATAGATTCGGGCACCAAGTTTTTGAGTCCTCTGACTTCCGGCAACCGCCGGAGCCTCGCCGGACTATACAACAATGGGGCATATCCGTCAAATCGCGGGATATTCTCTCTGAGGTTCGGCTTGTCAGCCTGCCAACGTCAATCCTGAACATCTACCCCGACAAACCATAAGTGAGCATGCTTGCCCTCCTATCTTCTGGCAGAAGGTTATACGGAATATTCGTGCTTCTTGACCACAGAGGCGGATTGCACAATTCGCCATTGACAGCTCGCACGGGCAGTGCTATGTTGCTATGTGGTTGTTGGGATCGACTTTACGAGTCAAGGGGCGAATAATCTCATGGACTCGGACGACAACAAATCCTTCGGCGACCAGGCCTACATCGGTTTCCGGGACATCGTCCTTGGTTGGAAGAAAATCAACTTCACGGACACCTTCTTTTATTACCTCATGGGCGAGGATATGACCGCCGAGGAGGCTTTGCTTGCGACCGTAGACTTGAGGTACCACAGTCATACTAACAGGTGCGAGAAGGTGAGGGGCCAGGGCAACTCTTGCTCTGGGTGCAAAATACCGCCGCAGTAGCCCAAACGCGGTACAACGCGCCCCTGCGCGTTGAGGGGACCACGCCCTACCCCCAGCGGCGACCCTGAAGGAGAGGTGACGCCATGACGATGATATCGTTACGAGCGCCGGCGGCCATAATGCTGGGATTCTGCGCGATGCTCGGCGTGAGCTCGTGCCGGCGCCTCAACGTGCGCGCTAAGCTCGAGGACATCGAGTGGGTGATAGTGGCCTGTCACAGTGAGGGCTTCTGCAAACAATGGGTATCCAAGCTGACGCCGGAGACCGACGCAGAGCTCATCGAGCAACTGATCGCGGCAATCAACGCCGCCAAATGGAAAGGCGAGTCCGACACGGGAGGAGACGGCTTCATCGTTTTCAAGCTCAAGCGCGGCGGCGTCCAGGCCTTCAACCTCGTGCCGTGGGCTGGCCAGCGGGACGTCGAAATCCGACCCGGCTTCTGGTCAAGAAGCCTTGCCGAGCCCGTCAATAGGATTGGGGAACAGAAGGCCGGGTGGCGAAAGGGTGACTCGATCCCCGATCTGCGGGTGAAGGAGATCCAGGTACGCCGATACGGCAAGCTGGTCGGGGCGCTCGGTCCTGATTCGCCATCCTTCACACGCCTTCTGGAGCCAGTATCGCAAATCCTCAGGGCCTTCGACCCCCGGTGGTGCATGCCGAATTGGGAGCAAGGCAACCCCGTGCACGCTTCCCGCTACCAACAACTTCCCCAGTTCATCTTGCTCCTCGAAAACCCGATACCAATGTACAAGCTCGTTGTTTGGTGGAAGCAGGGCGCGGGAGTCCTCTCCCGGGTCTCCTACAAGACCTTCTCCTCGTCGTTGATCGCCATCTATGCGCAACGCGTTGGCAACCTCACTGGGGGACCGTATGTGGCCTTCGTGCCCAACGAGCAAAGGGGCACGTCGTATAACTGGAACCTCGCGCAGGGCTCCGAGGCCGCCAGAACCATGGGCAAGCCTGATGCTTACAAGGCCTTCACGCAGCTCTTGGAGGAATATGAGAAGATCGCTCCCTCGCCGAGCTGATACCGCCGCACCGGCG
>JABMQX010000295.1 GCA_013203085.1 bacterium
GGAAAGGGAGTCGCCGTTCAAGGAAATGATCGGGGAAATGGCCGAGCTTTCGCGGGTTCTTTTGAAGAGGAGGATTCAGCGCGGGGCGCTCGTTTTCGACATGGCGGAGGCGAAAATCGTGTTCGACTCCGACGGCAATATCGCCGGGGTCGAAAAGGTGGTGCAGGGCCCTTCGGAGAGTTTGGTCGAGGAGTTCATGCTGGCGGCAAACGAGACAGTGGCGAAACATCTGCGGAAACATAAGGTGCCGACGATATATCGCGTCCACGGCGAGCCGGATACCGAGGAACTGGGTGAGTTTTGTCGCACCGCGAGAGGATTTGGCTATGCGGTTGTTGATTCCCCATCGAGAACGGAGGTCAGCAGGGTTCTGTCGGAGGCGCGCGGAAAACCGGAGTCCTATCTCATCAACCTCGCTTTTCTCCGTTGTTTGAAGATGGCGGAATACTCCGTGAGGAGTAAAGGACACTACGGTCTGGCGTCGAAGAATTACCTTCACTTCACGTCGCCGATCCGTCGTTATCCCGATCTCGTAGTTCATCGGTGTTTGAACCTGTTGAAGGATGAGGGGAAGAGTGGCGCCGCTGGCGCCAAAAAGCCGGAAGAACTGGCGAAGATTGCGGCGCACTGCTCCGAAAGTGAGCGGCAGGCGGGCTACGCGGAGAGAGAGGTCGTACAAGCGGGAACTTTGCGGTATCTGCAATGGGTTTCTCGGCGAAAGCCCGGTCGGGCTTTTCGGGGGCTCATCACCGGCATCTCGCGGTTCGACATCACGGTTTTCCTGCCCGATTTCTTGACTGATGGAAGCGTTCGGCTGAGATTCCTCGTGGGGGATTTTTACAGACTTGATCGGAAGAGGCGAAAGCTGACGGGCGTGCGGACGCGAAAAAGTTTCAGCGAAGGGCAGGTTGTCAAAGTGAAAATCAGGACGATTGACGTTATTCGTAGGGAGCTTGAGCTCGATTTCGTCGGGTGAAAGTGTGCCGGTATTTCCCTCTTAGGGAGATTGTTACGTGCGAGAATTAAAGGTCCGCATGCTGGCAAAATAGTCCCCCTGAGTTTGGAGCTTAGAGGGAATAGTCCTCTTGGCCTCAGGACGATGGAAAGGTAGAAATGATGAAAGAGTTTCCGGAGCTTGTTGAGAAGGCGAATGCCGCGAAAGAAGCCTCGAGAACGACTGCGGTCCTTTCGACAGAAGCGAAGAACCGCGCCCTTGGCGCGATCGCAGCGATTTTGGCCGAGAATAAGGAAAGTGTGTTTGCGGAGAACCGAAAAGACGTTGCCGCCGCCAGAGAATCGGGGATGAAAGAGTCGCTCGTGGACAGGCTCGAGCTCGATGAGAAGAAGATGAGAGGGATTGTGGACGGGGTCCACGCCATCATGGCGCTGCCTGACCCAGTGGGCAGAAGCGACGCGGCATGGGTGAGGCCGAACGGGCTGCGAATCATGCAGGTGCGAGTTCCTTTTGGACTCGTCGGGATCATTTACGAATCGCGTCCGAACGTGACTGTGGATACCTTTGCGCTGGCGCTGAAGAGCGGCAATGCCATTCTGCTGAGGGGGAGCCGAAGCGCTATCAACACAAATAAGGAACTTGTCCGGTTGATGAAAGCCGGATTGGCGAGCACGGACGTCCCGGAGAATGCGGTGGCGCTGGTGGAATCCATGGACAGGGAAGCAGTGGACGCCATGCTGAAGATGAAGGAAACCATTGACTTGGTGATACCGAGGGGCGGGCAAGGGCTGATCAATATGGTCGTGCAGAAGTGCACCATTCCAGTCATAGAGACGGGAGTTGGAAACTGCCATATTTTCGTTGATGCTTCGGCGGACCTTGAAGCCGCAAAGCGGATCATCGTCAACGCCAAATGCCAGAGGCCGGGGGTTTGTAATGCGATGGAGACGCTCCTTGTGCACAAGAGCCTGGCGGAGACGTTCTTGCCAGAGATCATTCGTTTGCTACAAGAGAGGGGTGTGGAGGTTCGCGGTTGCGAAAGAACCAGGCGGATTGCGCCAGAAGTCAAAGAGGCGACAGAGCAGGATTGGGCGACGGAATATCTCGATTTGATTCTTGCAGTGAAAATCGTGGAAAATGTGGCGGAGGCAATTGCGCATATCACCAGGTTCAGCTCAGGGCATTCGGAAGCGATTCTCTCAAACGATTACGCGAATATCTGCCGGTTCACGTCGGAGGTGGATGCAGCGGCGGTTTATGTGAACGCCTCGACCCGTTTCACCGACGGCGGTGAGTTCGGATTCGGGGCAGAGATGGGGATAAGCACACAGAAACTCCACGTTCGCGGCCCGGTAGGGCTGAAGGAGCTGACGACTTCCAAGTATGTGATTTATGGTGAGGGGCAGGTGCGGCAATAGGCGGGGGCGTTTGTGCCGACTCAGAAGGGCGTCCTAATTTAGCAGGACCCGCTGGTTGATGTTGGGCGATGACCGAACACTAACGCGCGTGCCAGGCGGTTCCCCGCCGCTCACAGAACTGCTCGTGATTGGAGTTTAAGAGAGATGATCATCCTTCCGATAGGCGTTGAGCGAACCGCGAGCCGAAACCCGGTAGTGACGTACTATCTGATCGGGATTAATTTTGTTGTCTTCATTTACACCTTCCTCCTGAGCGGTGATCCGGAATGGGTGATCTGGCAATATGGCCTCGTTCCATCGCGGCTATCGTTCGTGACCTTTTTCACATCCATGTTCCTTCATGGTGGGCTGGGGCACATTCTTGGCAACATGCTGATTTTGTACCTGTACGGGGGCGTTATGGAGGATCGGCTGGGCAGGCTCCGGTATGCTCTGCTCTTTTTTGTTGGGGGGCTGGCGGCCGATGCGCTGCACATCGCGGTAGTGGACCCCCATCTTGAATCGGGTATCCCTTCGATCGGGGCGTCGGGAGCCATCTCGGCGGTGACGGGTGCTTTTCTCTTGAGCTTTCCGCGGGTTAAGATAAGATTCTTTTATTTCTACTGGATTCTCATCCCTCGCACGGGCAACTTCCGGGTTGCGGCATGGCTGGTGCTGGGCTTCTGGTTTCTGAAGCAGGCGTTTTTTGGCGCGGCGACGGTTTCGGTGGGCAGCGGAATAGCTTTCTTCGCCCACATTGGAGGATTCGTTTTCGGCTTTTTCGCTGCTCTGGCGAACGAGCGTCTCGAAAAAAGAAAGTCTCAAGAGAAAGCGGAGGCGGAGCCCGTCCAGGCGACGGAAAGGGCGGAGAAAGGAAGCGAGACTCAGCAGGAAGTTATTAAGCCATTGTGATTGATGACAACTGAGCCTACAGGAGAGTTCAAAATGCCGGAAGATGAGGAAAAGCCAGAAGCGAAGCAGGAACCTCAAGAGGAATGGAAGGTCAGGTTCAAGGACGGGACGGTGTTCGCCCCGGTGACCTACGATAATCTGCTCGTGTGGTTCAAGTCCGGGCAAATTGATGCGGACACGCCGGTGGCGAAAAACAACCTGGCGGCAGAGTGGGTTCCATTCAAACAAACGGGAGAATTTGCAGAGGCGCAGGCAGCCAAGGAAGGAAAGCAGGTCTTCTGCATTTCCTGCGGGGCAGCATGGCCGGCGGGAACGAAGTTCTGCACTAAATGCGGGACGAATCTGGAAACCGGAGAAAAGATTTCAGCGGCGGGTGAGAAGAAGCCCGAGCGTATAATCAAGCTCGGACGCAAGAAAAAAGATGTTGCCCCGGAGCAGGCTGGCGTGGCAACCCCGCCCGAAGCCGCGGTGGCTGCTGAGCCCCCCCAAGCGGAGGAAGCCCTGCCGAAAGGCGAGGTTGAAGCCCCCGCGCCCTCAGAGACAGCGGAGGCAGCAGCCCCAGCGCGGCGAGAGAAGCGGGGAAAGAAGAAGGTCATTCGGTTAGTGATAGGTGTGGCGGCGATTGTTGTTGCGGTTGCCGTGCTGGCGCCGGACAAAATGTCGGATATTGTGGAGAAGGTGAAGAGGCTGGTAGGCGCAAAGCACACGCCTTCTAAGGAGCAAGAAGAAGAGGAGCAGAAATGGGCGGAGGTGGGCGAGGATGCACGTTCGGCGATTGAGCACGTCCAGTCCCGCCTGTCCAGCGCCCTGAGCATCCTTCCTTTTTCACAAGGGCAAAGAGCCGCTTTTGAAGGGGAGACGGCAGAGTTTCTAAGAGGGGCGGTGGATGAGTTCACCGATACGGATGCATTTGTTTCTCTTGCCACGGTACTCGCAGAAGGAAACCTGAGGGAGGCGGCGAGCTTTTTGGAGGAAGAGAAGAGTTTGCTGGGCAAGGAAACCTCGACGCCGAGGATTGATGCGATGCAGGGGGCGATTCAGATCCTTCTGGGAAAAGAGAATAAGGGGATGCCGCTTCTGGTTTCGGCTATCGAAGAAGCGGACATTGCCCGGGCAGCGGCGAGCTTTTGCAGGGGCGCTGTCGAGGGATGCCTCGAGAGGTTGTTGCCACCACAGGGCAGGAAAGACCCGTGGGCAACCGTCGCTGAAATCCTCGGAATGAAGAAAGAAGACTTCGGGGATGAGTTTCTTGCGAGGCGTTGCGGCAAGGCCCTTTCGGGCCTGGTCGCCGTCGAGGCGTTGACCGGCGAATCGCCCGCCGGCCCCTTAAAAGCGAAAAAAGTCGGGGCGAAGAGTCTTCTCGGCTTGTTTAAGCGGGAGGATCCGTCTGTCCTGGCGGCGGAGGTTGAGCTTGGGAAAACCGATCCCGCAAAGCGCCCGTCCGCGTTGAAGGACAAGCCGGTGCGCGCTGCCTACGCATTGAGGCTGATGTCAGTTGAGGAACAAGAGAAACCGGGAGCGGATGTGAAGCTTGCGGATGCCTTGAAAGAAGGTCTATCCGCTGACCCTGATAACGCGTTCTACAATTACGCCCTGGCAGCGGTGTACTTGGGAATGAAAAGGGATAAGGAGGCGATGACTGAAATTGCGGCGGGGAACCAAAAGCCCGCGTATCGCGACTACAGTAAGGAAAGGATGGAGGGGCTGGCAAAAGTACTGGATACCACTTTGCCCTATACGGCGGCGACAATGAAAATCTCTTCTCCTCACCTTTTGGCACTGGCGAGCTCCTCACAGAGGCTTCTGGAGTCCGCCTGGTCTTCGTTTCGGGTTGGAAGGCGAGAAGAAGTTTTTGAGATGCTGGGACAGTGGCGAAAGGTGTGGGAAAGGTTGAGAGGTCGGGTTTGCAGTTTCAAGGATGCGTTGACGGTGGTCAACGCGGCTGTTCCGCCCATGGCCGCAGAGGCGGAGTTTTGCAGGAGGGATGCCAGACGGGCGGAGGCCTGGAAGATTCGGAAGGCGCTCGCGGAGAATCGGCGGCTGGCGCTGGCAGTAGAATACGGAGCGGAGTACGGACCTCCGGCAGAGGTTTTTGTGAAGGAGGTTTTGTCGGAAAAAGACTACGGGGAAGAATTCTCGGGCAGTTTGCCTCAAATGGCTCTCGCAGGGCTATGGGCGAAGGCGGCGGTTCGCCTTGACGAAATTCTGGGGCAGGATCCGTCAAGTGTCGCCGTACAAGGGGCGAACCTGCAGGACCGCTATTATGTGGCGGCAAAGACGGCGCTTGATGGAAAGAGGTACGAAAAGGCTTTTGAGTATGCGAACCAGTGTTTGGGTCAGAATCCGAAGCACATTTGGGCGCTCAAGGTCATGCAGGCTTCACTCGCAGGCGCCGGTGCCGAAAGTGAGACCCCAAAAGCCAAAGCCGTTGTGTACAGGGTGCTGAAAAAGAGAGATTTGAGCCTACCCGGGGCGAAGCGTCTCGAGTACGACATACAGGTCGCGCAACGGGCCACCAAAGACGAAGCGATCGCGACGGCGAGGTCGGCTCTCCAGGGATTCTGGAAAAAGGAGAAGGCTGGCGCCGTGCGGATTTACGTGATGCAGGAGGGAAACCCTTTGCCGTACGTTCGACTGACCTGGGCTCCGGGCGGAGACTGGGCGAGGGCTAAAGAAGGAACACCCTACGCAGAGTTCGAAGAAAACCTCAAGACCTTTGAAAAAGCTCTCTGACGTGCGGCAGGACTTGAAAGCGAAGTCAGATTCTCAGATGCAAAGTGTCATCGAAAAGGCAAAGAACGTTGTGGTGAAAGTGGGGAGCCTTGTCCTTACAGACGAGGAGGGGAAGGTCAATCGCGGTGTCCTCAGAAACATTGTTTCCCAGGTGAACTGGCTGATTGACGGAGGAAGGCGTGTTGCGATGGTGTCGTCAGCCGCGAGGAGCGCGGGCTTCGGCAGAGTTGGAAAGTGGGGGGACAAGGTCGCCATGAAGTATAAGCAGGCCTTGTGTGCGGTGGGGCAGGTCGAGCTGATGAAGGAATACCAGTCGGGCTTCGCAGCTTTCGGGAGGAATGTGGCTCAGTTGCTGCTGACGCACGAGGATTTTGACGACAGGCTGCGCTACCTGAACATCCGCAACACGCTGCTGACGCTCCTGGCAGAGGGGATCGTGCCGGTGATCAATGAGAACGATACGGTGAGCACTGCTGAGATAAGGATCGGCGATAACGATACTCTGGCGGCCCTCGTCTCGATCCTATGGGGTGCGGACCTTCTCATTATGTTGACGAATACTGATGGGATTTACACAGAAGACCCGATGTCGGGGAGAAAGGCGGAACTTCTCAGAAGGATCGAGGAGATTGATAGCTTTTCGTCCTGGCGGAACGGAGGAAAAAGCGTCTGGGGGACGGGAGGAATTGAGACCAAGATTGATGCTGCAAGAAAAGTCGCGATGATGAATATTCCAACACTGATTCTGAACGGGTTGAGGAGAGACATCATCATGGAGGCGAGCTCGAGGGAGGACGCAAAAGGAACGCTGATCGTTCCCTCGGGGAAGAGTTTTCAGAGCAAGAAACGGTGGCTTGCAGTTGGGAAAAGGTCGAAGGGCAAGCTCGTGGTTGATGAGGGAGCGGAAGCCGCCTTGCGGCGGGGAGGAAAAAGTTTGCTCGCAGTGGGAATCAGAAAAGTTGAGGGGCGTTTTCGGCAGGGTGATCTGGTCTCGATCGTTTCCCCGGACTCCAAGATGATCGGACGTGGGCTGGTGGAATATGAGAGCAATGAATTAGAGAGAATCGTCGGGGCAAGGAAAGAACAGATAGAACAGATTCTCGGGCAGAAGACCTCCGATGAGGTGATTCACAGGGACAACATGGTGATTCTATGAGCGGAGGAATGATAGTGGAGGATGCGATATGCGCGTAGGAGTAATTGGCGTGGGGACTATTGGCGAGATATTCGCCGAGCGGCTCAGCAAGGAAGGGCACGAGCTGTTCGCTTACGATGTTCGCGATGAAAGGTTGAAAGAAATCACAAACCGCTACGGCCTAAGAAAAGCCGCGAGCAACGCAGCTCTGATCGAGTCGTCGGAAGTGATTGTGGTTGCGGTTAAGCCCCAGGTTTTTCCATCGGTTGTGAAGGAAATGAAGGAGGCGACCCCGGAAAACAGGCTTTTCATCAGCGTGCTGGCAGGGGTCGAGACGCGAAGGTACGAGGAGGAGATGCCGGGGGTGAAAGTTGTGCGCATCATGCCTAATATTCCTATACAGATTGGCAAGGGCGTGATTGCCATTTCGCGGGGAAAAAATGTCACGGAAAAAGAGGAGGAAGACGCCGCAAAGCTCCTGAGCCCCCTTGGGGTAATCGAGAGGGTCCCGGAGGAGAAGATTGACGCAGTGACGGCGCTGAGCGGTAGCGGGCCGGGGTTCGTTTTCGCCATTGTGGAAGCTCTCGCGGATGCGGGCGTACAGATAGGGCTGAGTTATCCGCAATCTCTTCGGATGGTGGCTCGGATGATGGCGGGAAGTGCCGAGATGATCGAAAAGACAGGGAAACATCCTGCGGAGCTAAGGAACAAGGTGTGCTCTCCCGCAGGGACGACCATTGAAGGAATGCTCGTTCTCGAAGAAATGGGGATTCGCGGTATTCTGATGGAGGCAGTCTCGGCGGCGTACAAGCGGGCGAAGGAGCTGATGTAGCAAGAAGACTCATGGCACGGCACAAATGCAGAAACTCACAATCGTCTCGTCTCTTCTTGTGAGACTATTCTTTCTCGGCGCGAGTCCTCGGCGTGCAGAATAATGGCTGGGCCAAGGCGGTAACGTGTGAATAAAACCCGGGTTCCGGCGTCTAAAAAATTGGAAAGGGAAGATAAGTCCGGTTTCGTGAAGATATATGGAGGACGAAGTTATGAAAAAGTTCGTTCTGAGTTCAGCATTGGCGGCGACGCTTTTGTGCACGGTGACTCCGGAGGCGAGCGGTAGAAGTTCGTACCGCAGGAGCTATTATCGGGCGCGCCCATACCGGTCGTACGTGTACCGGCGCCGATATTATCGCCCGCGGTACTACTATCGGCCCTACCGCTCGTATGGGAGATCGTACTATTCTCCGAGGTACTACTACTCCTACCCACGGTACTACTATGCATCGCCGAGGTACGTTGCTCCTCATTATGGTTGGGGGGGGGCACGTCACGATTTGGTGGTAGGATTAGCCTCCGAAGCAGTCCGGTCACCTCGAAGACGGTCAGTCAAAGCGGGATTTCGTAAATCCTGTACTGCTTGTATCGCCGGCCCCCGATCCTTTCGATGGGCTTCTTGATGAGAACGTTTTCCTCAAGGGTCCAGGACATCTCTGCGGCAGTGTACCCCGCTTTCATGAGGGCATGTGTCGTTTCAGCGATGAGAAGCCCTGCAAGACCTCGCTTCTGAAACTCGGGCCTGACTGCGAGGAGTACGACTCTGGCCTGTTTGGACTTCCGCAGCGCGAGAGAGAAGCGGAATAATCCGAAAGGGAACAGCCTGCCGTTGGCTCTTTGGAGCGCCGGGGAAATATCCGGAATGGACAGAGCAAAACCGGACAGGATACCCTTTATCTCCACCATCAAAACAAGTCGGGGATCCACAATCGGTCTGAGCTGTCTGACAAGGTGGTCGAACTCAGCTTCGGTCATGGGCACGAATCCCCAGTTTCCACTCCAGGAGGCATTGTACATTTCTCTGATTTTTCGCGTCTCCTGCCCCCATTTTTTCGTATCAATCGTTCGTAGCGTGAGGTTCTCCCGTTCCTTGATTAAACGTGCCAGTCGCTCGTATTTGCCAATATCGAGGGATTCTTCGGTTATGAGGTAAGCGTATAGGTCTCTGCTTTTCCGAAACCCATGCCTTTCTGCGAAGTCGAGGTAGTATCTGGGAGTGTAAGGCATCATCGTGGCGGGCGGCTTGTCGAATCCCTCCAGGAGAAAACCGCAAACTTCGTTGGTCGAGAAGTTCATGGGCCCCCTCATGCAGTTCATTCCCCTTTCTTTTAGCCAGTGGCCGGCGGCGTCGAAAAGCTGACGAGCGGTTGAGAAGTCGGGAACGCACTCGAAGAAACCGAAGAAGCCCGTGCGGTCCTTATGGAACTGATTGTGGTTTCTGTTGACGAAAGCAGCAATGCGTCCCACGGGCCGGCGGTCTCCGGTGGCAAGGAAAAGCTGCACTTCGCTATGGTCGAAGAAGGGATTCTTCTTCGGGCTGAAACGGAGAAGCTCATTGCGAATGAAAGGTGGCACCCAAAGATGATTGCCCCGGTACACTTTCCGGGGCAACTTCACAAAGCTTCTGAGCATCCGTTTGTCTTCAACGGGCAGGATTTTGAGCGTTTCGTCGGCGGTCATATCAAGTTGAATTGTTTGCCGAGCTTCTCAAAAACTTCCAGGACTTGGTCAAGCTCCTCGTCGGAATGCGTAGCCATATAGCTCGTGCGAATGAGGCTTTCGCCCGGGGGAACGGCGGGCGTTATGATCGTGTTGCCGTAAACGCCATTATCGAGAAGTGCTCGCCAGAATTTGAACGTTGTTTCGTTCTCGCCGATCTTTATCGGGATTATGGCAGTGCAGGAGTTGCCAGTGTCAAAGCCAAGTGCATCGAAGTCGTTTTTCATGCGGGTGTATATTTGCCTTAGGCGTTGTCTGCGTTCGGGTTCGCTCTCGATGATGTCAAGAGCTGTAAGGGCGGCGGCGACCGCTGCGGGAGGCATGCTGGCGCTGAAAATCAGGCTGCGGCAATTGTGTTTGATATAATGGATGACATCCTCATCGGCGGCAAGAAACCCTCCAATAGAAGCGAAGGATTTGCTGAACGTGCCCATGACGATGTCAACATCGTCCTCGAGTGCGAAATGGCTGGGAGTGCCGTTGCCACGTTCTCCAAGAACCCCGATACTATGGGCATCGTCCACGAGGATCCTTGCTGCGTGTTGTTTGGCTACCTTGACAAGCTCAGGTAGGCTGACAATGTCGCCCCCGATGCTGAAAACACCATCAACGGCGATCAGTTTTCCACCGGAGTTTTCACTGTCGCGGAGCATTCTGTCGAGGTCGTCCATGTCGTTGTGTTTGAATCTGTAAACCTTCCCGAAGGCAAGGCGGCATCCATCTACGATGCTGGCATGGTCCTCGCGGTCTATATAGACGGCGTCATTGCGGCCGACGAGGGTGGAAATTCCGCCCAGGTTTGTCTGGAACCCCGTGCTGAAAACCAGGGCCGCTTGCTTGTTCATGAACTTTGCGAGACGGTTCTCGAGTTCCACATGGATGTCGAGGTTGCCGTTGAGGAACCGAGAGCCGGTACACCCGGAACCGTATCTTTTGATGGCTTCAATTGCAGCCTCTCTGACCTTGGGATGGGTCGTTAGGCCCAGATAGTTATTTGACCCGATCATGATAACTTCTTTGCCGTCAATAATGGCCTTCGTTCCGAGGCTGGATTCCACTTCCGAAAAGAAGGGATAAAGGCCGGCAGCCATGGCTTCTCTGGCGGTGGTGAAGTTGCGGCACTTTTCAAAAATGTCCATCTCTTCTCCAGCTTGATGTTTTGCTGTTGCTGTTGGTGATGCGAAAAGATATTGTCGTTTTTGGCGAGGCACTCTGTACGCCGCTGCTCGGGATGCCGTCATTCGCCCGCATCCGCGAGTAGAGGAGCTGGCCACTGTCAATTCGGCCAAACGTTGCCAAACAACCTACGAAAAACGAATGAAATTGTAAACGATTTTCTCGAAGGGACAAGAGCTTTTATCAGGGACTGCTGAGGAAAGGCATGATTGCACTGGTGACCGGCAGCAACGGTTTTCTTGGAAGCCACCTTGTGGAAGGTTTGCTGGCGAGGGGATACGAGGTTCACTGTCTCGTTCGCCGGACGAGCGATCTGACGTGGCTCAGAGGTCTGCCGGCACGACTTGTCTATGGCGATGTGACCTCCCAGGAGAGTCTGCGGAGAGCTGTGGCCGGCAAGGAATATGTATATCATGCTGCCGGGCTTGTGAAGGCGAGAAGCCAGTGGGCATTTGACCGAGTCAACTTCAGTGGCACGGCGAAGTTGCTGTGGGCCTGCCGGATCTGTGGTGTGCAACTCAAAAGGTTCGTTCTCATCAGCAGTCAAAGCGCTGGCGGACCCAGCCCGGACAGCACGCCGGTCACCGAAGAGGACTCTCCCCGGCCCGTCTCTCTCTATGGAAAAAGCAAATTGAGAGCGGAGGAAGAAGCCAGCAAATACGCGGGGCGGCTCCCAGTGACGATCGTTAGGCCTCCGGCGATCTTCGGACCGCGAGACAGGGAAATGTACCCGTTTTTCAAGATGCTGAACAAGGGCATTGTTGTTCTCGTGCGGGGGGAGAGGTGTGCGAGTTTCGCCTACGTGAAGGATGTAGTAGCGGGGACGGTTCTTGCAGGGGAAAGTGAAAAAGCGGTTGGGCAAATTTACTATATCTCGGGGGAGCGCGACTGCACGTGGCGAGAGTTCGCAGAGACGGCGGCTCGGGTTATGGGAAAGCGTCCTGTGACGGTATCCGTTCCGGAAGCGGCGGTGAGAGTTCTCGGAGGGATGAACAGCCTGGCGGCGGCGTTGACCGGGCGGGCGAGGATGCTGGACTGGCAAAAGGCACGTGAGATTCTTCAGCCGTGCTGGCTGTGCGATACATCAAAAGCCAAAAGGGATCTCGGATACCGTGCAAGGTATTCCCTCGAGGATGCCTTGGCGGAAACCATCCGATGGTACGAAGCGGAAGGATGGATATAGAGCGGGGATTATGAGGGGGCGCTATTCGCAGTAGTCTTGAAATCGGCCTGTCATTGAGAGATGACACGGTAGAACCGCCTCGGCTCCCCGGGAGAGAGTTGTCCCGTCCAGCTTGTCGCGATGGTAGGCCAACTTTTCCCCTCTGCATCCGTCCAGGATGGGTCACTCAGGTCATCAGCATGCTGGACAGTGTAGTATCCAGTTCCAAAGCTCTCCCACGACAAGGTCAGGGCGCCTCCACTGTCAAATTGCACAAAAGTTATTCTTGGCTTTCCTATCGGCTTGCCTGAGACTATCACGTTGTCTATCGCCCACCAGAAATCATAGCAGGTATTGTAGAAGTGCCAGCGGAGTCTGATCGTTTTCCCGTCCGCGAGTGAGGAGATGTCGAATGACAGCGGCATGGCGGACATTTTGTCGCCCTCGGAATAGTCGTGCGTGAAAATAGTCGTCCAATCCGACCAGGATTCGGAATCGCCGTCGTAGATGGAGAGGTCGAAGTCTGTGGTTTGGAGGTCTCCGTCAGAATCCTTTTCGAAGATGTTGATGTTGCTGGCGAACTGAACTGTGACGTGGTCGTAGCCGGCGCAGTCTATTTCCGGCGAAATGAGCTGCTCGTCGAGGGAGACCTCAGGGGCGAAATCGCCATTGGAGACCATATAGTTGCCGTTCATTCCCAGCAGGTCGGGACCCGGCTCGCCGAGGCTGATAGAGAGCGGTTCGCCGAGAGTGTTCCAAAGCTGCCAGGCGCCGCTCGAGGAGCTTCCCGAAATAATCCTCCACCCTCCGACGGATTCCACCTCCGTTGTCTCCGTGTAACCGCTGAACGCATCCCCATAGATAACCTTCCGCCCGCCAAGAGACCAGTCATATCCGAGAGCGATAAGGTCATAATCAGCATCTCCGGAATCGAGCCGCATCCTCAGAACGTGCGGGCCGGGGGCCGCGAAGAATGGTTCCAGGGAATAGTACCTCCAGTCCCCCCATCCGCCCGGAGTGTCGTACGTGATTTTTCCAACAAGACCTTCATCCCAGAAGAACTCGATGGTGGCCGTTTCGTCCCCGCTCGTTGAGCCCCGGTAGGCCAGCTTGACATATCCTGCGACCGGGACATCGAACGTGTACCTCCACCAATCCCCGGGCGTGGAGTAGCCCATGAACCAACCGCTGGATTCCTCCCCGGGGCGAATGTCCACCGGATCGTTCGGGCGATAGGAATTGGTTTTCGCTTCTTCCTGGTAAAAATAGTCTCTCCCCGGGGCAAGGTCATCTCTGCTCGAGGCTCTTATGGCGAGCGGGGCGCCGGGACCGCCCGGGAAGCGACCTCCATCGTAGTCGTAATCTTCCGCTTCCCGCACCTCCATGTACGGGGCGGCTTGTGGAAATGTGGTGTGGCTCAGCGAGAGAGGGCTTTGGGCGCCGGCCGGATTCTCGGAGCAGACTTTGTAAATGTAAGCGATGCCCGGTTCAATCGTCGAGTCAACGAAGGGGCTTTGCGGCCGGGGGCCGGAGATGTCTGTCCAATTCTCGCCGTCACGGCTGCGGTAAACACGGTAGGCGACGACGTTATCGCCCGGGCCGGGCAACCAGGACACGGTCGCCGCTACAAGCATTTCGACACTGACCGCGCCGGGCGGGGAAGGAACAGGATAAAGGATTGTTTGGCCGGAGATCTCTTCACTTGTACTGTCGCCGTAGGACAGCGAGCCGCTGAAATGGGCTGGCTCTGTAGTTTTGTCCGGGATGGCAAGAAGGTAGGTCATGTTGCGCGTGCATATTTCCTTGGCGCCAAATGTCCATGTCAGACGCCCCGGAACTGAGGCATTTCCTCCGGCTGGGTCGAGCACTGAGAAACTTGAGGGGAAATCCTCCGTCACCGATAACGTATCAGGAGAGACAGGGATGTTCACGTCAATGCGAAGGGAGACGGGATGTGTTGTCCCGGGCGTGTAATGGTCGCCGAGCTCGCGGGAGCAGACGATCTCAGTTTCAGGATTGCTTTCGACAGGGCCGGTTTCGGGAGACCAGTTTTGAGGAACTGCGGTGACCCCCAACTGATGGATGACGATTCGATCTATGCGGTATCCGTCCTCACAGCAGCGGATGTCGAGTGAATACATGCCGGCATCAAGAAACCTCAATTCCTCGGATGGTGTCCAGAGCCACCTATTGTAGTTGCCCGCGTTATCGAATATGTGGATTTCCTCCGCGCCGTTGATCCCGATTCGACAAGAGTTGTTCTTCCCGCCCTCGTGTCCTGCGCCGTGGGGGACGAATCTGCGGAGTTTGATGTAATACTCGCCTGGGCGACGTATTCTGATATCGTAGCTGATCTCAGCGCCCGTTTCCCACGGTCTTGTCCCCACGACGCCCGCAATGTCCGGGACCTCGACGTAGGTTGGCTCTGCCTCGAAGAGCTGCCACGCTCCTTGGTCATCGCCGTTGCGGTTGACCGATGTGTAATTCTCAGCCTCGATAACGAGAAGACCGGACTTTTCGACGTGGGGCATGGTGTTCAACGTGTTTTTGACTTGGACGGTCACTGTATCCGTGCTGACGCTGTCGGGCCTGCCGAGGCCGTCGTCCACCTCGAGCTCAAAAACCAGTGTTTGAGAGAAGTTCCACACCGATGGAGCATTGAAAGATGGCCGGAAGGAGTGCACATCGGTAAGCGTTACGCCCGGGCCGTACAACTGTCTCCATTCGCAGGCCAACTCGCCGGAAGTCGTAACGGAACCTGTCCCATCAAGCTGGACGAGGGTCTCTTCAAGGGCGGCAATCTCCTCGCCAGCGTTCGCTTCAGTGACCAAGTTGCGGATCAGTACCCGGACATCATCCATTTTCTCATCGGTTCCGTCGCCGGCGGTGATGATAAAGGTGAGAAGGGTATCATCGTCAACGCCCGGGACATCGAAGGTGGCGATAGGCAACTCCGGATTGGCAATTGTAACAGAGGGGCCGTCGGCCTGCTGCCAGTCGTAATGAGTGATAGGGCCTCGAGTCGAAAAGGAATAGCTGGCGTCGAGGACGGCGGCGCTTCGCTCGTCAACGGTCTGATCCACACCGTAAACCATGAGGGGGCCGCGGTCTTGGTTGCCGTAAACCTCAAGTTCGGCGATCGAGGTGAAGCCAGCGATTCCCCCCGGAGAGCCGTAGATTCTGATGCTCTTTGCCCTCACTGGCTTGAAAGTTATGTCGAATCTGGAATAGGGCCTTCGCCCGAGACGGGAATCGGTGAAATCATACGACGGACTTATCTCGACATTGGGGGCTTCATTCCAGGTGACGCCGTCATCGCTGAATTCGACGGTGAGACTGGTCCACCAACCCCCATCATGGAACTGCTGGCCCTCATAATACACGACGTGGTCGAAGTAAAGAGGCTCGTTCCATGAATAGCCGAACCAGTCTTCGTCGGGGGTGCGATAGTCGTCGTAAGTATCGTAATTCTCCTCAGTGACCGTGTTCATTATGGCGTTGAGGTTTTTCAAGCCGCCGCCAGTCGGGGCAGTCACCAGTGCCGTGGGGCTCGTGTCAGCGCGAAGAACAAGGTTCGGCATCGCCGTAAGAGCAACCTCGTTTGAAAACGGCCCTTCGTGGGGAGGGAACGAGTTCTTGGCAGCCACGACGTAAAAATATCTGACGCCCTCGTCGAGGTGTTCGTCCACGATCGTTGTGTCTCTGACGCAGGGTTTGATGGTCTGGAAAGGAGATTTCTCTGCGCCCGGAGGCTTCTCGGCTCTTTTTACCATGTAGCAATCGGCATCCAGCATCCCGTCCCAGTAGAGTCTTACGGAGAGGTTGCCGGGCTCGACACGGAGATTCGAGGGGGATACCCTGGGAGCGTTGTTTGCCCTGACCGCAACACGGGTCGAGGCGAAATCCTTCCCGGTGGAACTATGTGCCCTCAACCGGAAGGTCAAGATGGCGCCGACATCGAGTTCTGGGGCGGCAAACGTCCCGATGGCTTCGTCCCGATTATTGATGACGACTTGCGGCTCATTTCCAAGGAAGACCTGTTCCCAGAGGAAGAAGTCGGCATTCCATGATTTCGTTCCATCGAGGGTGACGATCTCCCCTTCGCTAACAACCTGGTCAGGCGGTGCAATGGCTACTGTGGATGCTTCAAGCTCAGGGATATGAAAGTCGCCGAAGGTCGCCGTAGCGAGTACGCCGCTGACGTGGCTCGTGAGGCAGATGCCGACGAGGACGGGGTCGGCCATGGACAAGGTATGGTCGTTTTGAGGGGGATTGATCCAGGATTTGCCATCATCGCTGTACCAGCCGGTGAACACATTTCCATTGCGGACGATTCGCAGCCAGACCGGGTACGCGAGGGGGTGAGCCGGTTCGGACGTCCCCGTCCAGGATGCGGGCAAGTTGGCGGTGTCTCGCCATTGGAAAGCGACGCCGTTATCACGTGTGGCGACGAGGTAAAGGTCCTTTGAGCCGGGCGATAAGTCCTGGCGAACCATGATGCCCGCCTTCGCCCAGGAATGGGGCCATAAGCCTGCCGGATCGTCCACCCGGACGGAGACAGAAAAATTCCCGGACATCTCTACGTAAAGGAACCGAAAATCGTCCTCCGTGTCCCATATATCATGCCCGTTGGCTCTCACTGTATAGGTTTCGGAGGAAGGATCGTAGGCGGTGCTGCCGGGGGTGAAATCCCGGCCGAAGATATCCACAGACGTGAAATGGTATTCCAACCCGAAAGACGATGGAACAAGCAGGACGAAACTCACTGCGATAAGCGGAATCAGAAGCCGCACAGGACTATCTCTCGATACAAAGGTAATCGCCTTTCCCGGAATCCCACGGCTCAGCATTCTCATTTATCTGCGAGCACCCAGCATGAGACGTTCAAACCCAATAGGGCAATCGCCTCTCGTTCTAAAAGCGGCGCAAGTGCGGCCAAACCTCGCAGGTTTGCCCACAGCCAGAATGTGCTCCGCGAAGTCATTTCTCTGAGACAACAAGCCCGGCGACTCGTTCGCCCAGCCGAAAAGAATGTTCGCCAGTGCCCTGTCCAGGTCAATCTCTTCTCACTTGGGATTATATCAGAAACGGGGGCGACGAGCCATCCGTTTTCCGCCGCAAGGCGTGCGTCTGAACAAAATGTGCCAGAAAAAGTGAAGACCCGTCGCGCACCCTGCATACTAAAATGACGACAGGGAATAGCAGGGTCCTTCCTGAAGACGATTTCCCCATGACCACAGCCTTTCCCCACAGCCTGCTATGCCCTGCCTTTTTATTTGGGTCGTTTCAGGAGATCGGTGTCCCCACAGCCATGCCGCTGCTCACAGCTCGAACCGTAGCCCAGCAGCCTCGAAGCCCGTTCACTTCTTGCAGGGTCTTTGCCCTTTACACTACGCCCGTCATCGCTTACACTACATGAGCCTTACAGGAGATTTCGGAAAGGCTCCGAGTAATCCGTTTCTTGTGCAGGGGCAGCATGCAATTGCAACTGCTCTCGCGAAACCACCAGAGGGAGAATTGTTTGAAAATGGGAAGAGGAATAAGCAAAGTTGAGCTGGAAGGTATAAGGAAATTCAAAAGCGGCAAGGTCAGAGACATTTACGACTTGGACGACCGTCTTCTAATAGTAGCCACGGATAGGATTTCCGCGTTTGACTACGTTTTGCCCAGCCCCATCCCGGACAAGGGAAAGATCCTGACCGGTTTGTCGGGGTTCTGGTTTGATTTCATGGCCCCTGTCCTGCCCAATCACGTGATATCTTCCGAGATCGAAGACCTTCCACCGGAACTGCAGGCCCAGCGAGACAAGATCGAGGGGCGATTCATGCTGGTGATGAAGGCCGAAGTCCTCGAAGTGGAGTGCGTGGCTCGCGGCTACCTCGCTGGCTCAGGCTGGAAGGAATATAAGCAAAAAGGGTCAATATGCGGTATCAGGCTGCCCCGAGGCTTGATCGAAGCAGCGGAGCTCCCCGAACCCATCTTCACTCCCGCCACCAAAGCGAAGGCGGGCCACGACATCAACATCCCCATGAAAACCGTGGAGGAGATGGTCGGGACTGACCTCGCTCAGAGAGTAGCAGAAACCTCTTTGGCCATCTACAATGAAGCCAAGGAATATGGGAAGGAGAGGGGAGTTATTATCGCAGATACGAAATTCGAGTTCGGCCTGATTGACGGCGAGCTAATCCTCATTGACGAGATCCTGACGCCGGACTCGTCGAGGTTCTGGCCCGCGGAGACTTACCGCCCGGGCGGACCCCAATTGAGCTACGACAAACAGTTCGTCCGCGACTATCTCGAGAGCATACACTGGGACAAGAAACCGCCCGTCCCGGAGCTTCCGGACGAGATCATTGAGAAAACCCGCGAGAAATATCTCGACGCTTACCGATCTCTTGTCGGTCGGGAACCGGCATTCGCTTGAGTTGTGGGGTAGGGGAGGAGCGAGGAATTTGAAGCCGCAATACAGGTTGCTTGCCCTGGACATGGACGGAACGCTCCTCAACGAGGAGTTCGCCATTGACCCGCAAACGGCGCAGAAACTCGCTGCCCTTTCCGCCGGGGGCGTGAGGCTTGTCCTTTGCAGCGGGAGGAGGTTCTGCGCGGCAGTGGGGTACGCGAAGGAGTTGGGGCTTTCCGGCCCAATCGTGGTCAACAACGGCACGATAGTCAAGGAAGTTGCGACTGGTCGCACGCTCTACGCGGAATATTTTCCTCGAGAGCAACTTCCGGCGCTTCTCCACCTTCTCGACGACATCGGATTGCCGGCGGTACTTCTGACCGACGATTACCCCGATTGCGATTTCTGCGTGGAACCCGCTGAGGACAGCAACGAGTACCACGCGGAGTTCGTGAACCGCAATAGAGATATGGCAAGGGTCGTCCGGAACCTCGCCGAAGCTCGATGCGAAAGGCTGGTGCAGGTCAATGTCTTTCACACATATCCCACACTCCTTGCGGCCGAGGAGAGAATCCGCGAGGCGATGGACGGGAAAGTCGGGACCGCGATTATCAGGCATCTGAAGTACAGGGCAAGTTCGCTGGATATTGTCTCGCCGACCGCCTCGAAGTGGAAGGCGCTTCAATGGATCGCAGAGCAATGGCGGATTAAGCCCGAAGAAATCGTCGCCATCGGCGATGAAGTCAACGATATCGAAATGATTCGCGGCGCAGGTTACGGAGTCGCCGTATCTAACGCCCTCGACGAAGTCAAAGCCGTCGCGGATTATGTGACCAGGGAGCCTCAGAACCTGGGCGTGGAGGAAGTGATTGACGCGCTTCTCCAGTGCGCCGGACCGGCCCGCGCGGGCTGACCCTGCGCCGGTTCTGGGCCGAAAGAGAAGGCTGGGTCGTCATCGGGTTGAGTCTGGAGGCGGTGCCTATGTCGAAGGAACTGCTAGTGGCCCTGGCCGTCGCGCTGATCGGCGCATTTGGACTACTCGCCAAAGCAGTACTGCACCACCGCCTTTCGGGTCGGAGGCGCCGACGGGACGAGAGAGATTCAGCTATCTCTGAGGTCAGGAGTAGCATAGGTGAAGCTCACAAGGCGACGGCCCGGCTGCTCA
>JABMQX010000296.1 GCA_013203085.1 bacterium
AAGAAATGATGGGGCAGGTTCGGTCCTACCTCCGCAGCACCCAGCACCGACCGGACATCGTTACGAGTTACTTTCGAGAAGAACATGTCGCTTATGCTGCCGCCTAGCAATCCTGTAAACTATAAACCGCTCGGAGTAATAGTTGCTCGAATTGGAGGAGATCACGTTGCCCTCGATCATGCCATCGCATCCATGCACGCCACCGCCGTGCGTCATGTCAGCGGAATTGCTGGTGATGATATTGCCTTTGATGGTCGCGTGTGTCCCGTGACCGGCGATTCCCCCGCCATAGAATGCGCTGCCTTTCTGAATTGTGAACCCGGAGAGACGGCATGTCTCATCTTCATCGCCGGAGAATGTTATCACGGATCCTGATTGGTCTCCGTCAATGATGGTACTCTTGACGACCTCAGGGCTCATTGGATTGTTGGAGCGGAGAATGATATTCTTGCCGTTAAACCTGAGGTTTTCAGCGTAGGTGCCTTCGGCCACAACGACCGTGTCCCCATCCGAGGCGGCATTTATCCCATTTTGGATAGCCTTGAAAGCCGTCTACCACGAGGTTCCATCCCCCGATGCCGCGACCGAATTGTCCACATACCACTCGACAACGGATTTTGGGGATTGGGCAATCAGAGGGTTTTCGCCCCGGAGATACTCGTCTGAGTTCGGCACCTTGTCTCGGTCAGGATCAGCGATATTCCCCTGGGCGAGGTTGCCGAAGAACTCGAGCTCCCAGTCGTCCGGCAACGCGTCGCGGTCGGCGTCGGGAGACCTGGGTGTTGCCGCGCCCGTGTTGCCATAGGCGCCCCTGAAGATGGTAGTCGCCGCAGGATGCGTCCAAGAAATACGGACAGTAAGAAACGTTCTCTTCCCCCCCTTGAGTTCTGTCCTCCACAGAAGAGAAGGCAGGAATGCTGGAACCGGAGATCTGCGTATCTCCACTGTTCCCCCAGATGATGCAGTTTCTTATTGGTCCGCTGCAGTTGTATAGACTGGCCCCTCGGTCCGCCTCGTTCCCAACGATTGTATTGTTGAGCACCGGCCCGCCGCAATAGCTTAGCGCTCCGCCTTCGCGAGCTGAATTCGCCGTAATTACGTTGTGCTCTATCCGCGCGCGAGTGCGAGTCTTCCCTGCGCCACCCAAGATGCCGCCGCCGCTGTCAGCCGACCCATTGCGAATCGTGAAGCCACTCAGCCGACACCTCTCGTCCTCCGTTCCCGCAAATGCGACAACGCAACCAGATTCTCCCCCATCAATAACTGTGTTTGAGATGGCTTCGCCGTCAACGAGGTAGTTGCTGCGAACTATGATGTTCTTACCTTTGAAATTGATGTTCTCGAAATAGATGCCTTTGGCGACCATGACCGTATCCAGATCGGCTGCCGCATCTATTCCCTCTTGGATTGTCCTCTTTGCCGTTTCCCACGATCTCCCATCACCCGACTTCGAAAGCGAGCGATCCACATACCACGTTTCACTCGTTTTTGCTGGAACAAACTCATATGCCCCTATGTCCACCTTGATAGAAGAACCTCCGGGAATGACTCGGGCATTACCATCCCGGTCCACGGCCTGCCACATCCAGTCCTCGTTCGCGCCGGCGTCAATGCACGGCGAATCTTCCTTCAAATGGTAGGTGCTCTTCTCGAAGCGGGGGTCCTCGGAGATATTGCCGTGCCCTCCTCCGCTTCCACCTTCCACACAGCAAAAACGGGTTTGCGGCGAATTGAAGATCTGGGGATGCGTCGGAGCCGAATTCCCCCAGATGATGCAGTTCAAAATGGTCGCCCCGCACAGCGCCACCCCGCCGCCCGGGTAAAGGGATGAATTACCGACGATCGTGTTGTTGGAGATGACGCCGTCACAGAACAACAATCCTCCGCCCCAGGCGTTGAATCCCCCTGTGGCCCTGTTGTTGGAAACAATGTTGTTGCGGATGACCCCGTTGCAGATGGCCAAACCCGCACCCCCGTATCCCGAATTGCCGGAAATTGTGTTCCCTTCTATGATCCCGTCGCAGAGCATCAGCCCTCCGCCCCACTCGGCGGACACGTTGCTTGAGATCTGATTGTTCCGTATGAGTCCATCGCAGTGATAGAGCCCGCCACCAGAGTATGTGCAGGAGTTGCCCGAGATGATGTTGTTTTGGATGGTGCCGTGACAACCAAGGATGCCACCTCCGTCGTGCGTTGAGACATTTGCAGAGATGACGTTGCTCTCGATCGTAGCGTGAGT
>JABMQX010000297.1 GCA_013203085.1 bacterium
CAGAAATTCGCTCCTGCTATTGGTTTGGCCTGCACCGGCCCATATAAACCACAAGAGGCTTTCGCCCCGCATGCGTCGGGAGAGCTTGTCGAAGCACAAGCCGCTCTGCGACCAATTCGTCCAAGTACTTCCTGACAGTGTCCCATCCGCACTTCTGCATTCGTCTTGCGTCGAGAAGACGTTTTACTCTGGTCGCGGTGGCTGGGTATTCGTACTGACCTTCCCCCAGAACGTTCAGGATATCCCGCCGGAATTCCTCTCGCATCGCTGGTCTGCCCCGTTTCATGGACGGCCCCCTTCATTCCCGTTTCGGAGAGCAACGAAATCCGCCGCGAATAGAAGAATGATCCTCTTGACGTGCTGGACCATGAAATCCAGCGGATAGTACACAGCCGAGTTTGTCTGAGGAACCTTGCCGAGCAGTCCCAATGCAGCAAGGTTCTCCAGGCGATAGCGGATCGCTCCATAAGAGAGTCTTGACAACGGACCACCGCCTCGCTTGACCTTGTCCACAAGCAAACACAGAACGTGTGAAATGGTATCGTCTGGGTAAGGCAGGCCGGTGTGGTAGAACTCTTTCAACAGGAGGACATCTTCCCTGTCCAACCGGTCCGCCAAAGCTGCCACGTTCACTGTGGGTTCCATTTCTTGCTGCTCGGCACGTAAGAACTGTTCCCCCATGGACTTCTATTGGCCATTCCCACTAATAAAGCTTTAGGCCGGTGGGAAAGGATCCATGCCCCTCAGCGCGTGAGCAGCTTCGCAGAAAGGCGTAAGGTACCCCGAAATCCCCCTTTGGCGCCAACCTTGTGCCGCGTGGCTCGCGAGACAACCATCCATCCGCACAATGGTCTCCTCAACCCTACCTTCCCGCCGGTAATTCCGCATAAAGTCGCTTCATTGATATTGCACACCGGGCATTCTATGAGGCGAGGACACAAAAAGGCCCTCGTCAAAATACCACCATCTCAACTTATCCATGCGTGCCCTCAGAACACCTTGACGGGGTCAAATTTCACCGTCTGTTGTTGTCCGGAAGTCTATTGAAGAATGGATCTCTCCCACCCACAAGCGAGTTGGTTGCTCAATCCTTCGTATTAGGAACGCTTGCATGAAGTCATGTCGACGTTCCTTTAAGGTGGACGAGAGAGAGGTCCCCGCGCGACCCATAGATGCGACAAGATGATGGATTTCTGCCCTGCTCTTGAAGGTGGAAATTTGCGGTGAAGGCGGCCCCCAATAGGCCGAGAAAAGATAGGTTCCTAAAGATGAATGAGTAATAGGTCCATTCTGTAACGGTTCTACCGTCTCGCGGGCTGCGTAACCATCTGTCTGCGAAAAGGATGCTACACTGAGCTCCCACCAAAGCCTGACGATTCGCAGCTCAAGTCGAGAATAGTGGAGAAAACGCCTTTCGCGAGTTTGTAACCGATGACGCGGGTGGCTGTTACGAAGGTTTTAGCTGTTACAAATCCCAAGGTCCGATTTTTGCTCGTTAGAGGGCGCGTTTTACCACATGGCAGTTGTTGCTTGGCCTGCCTGGAAGGCCATGAACTTGTGTTTGATTGAGGCCGGAGTTTCTTAGCCTTCTGCCACCGATGTTTGCCAACGTCAGGATTTCATTGGGGGCAGCCCGTCAAGACCACGACTGGCAGGCTGGCCTGAGTTTCTGGACGCATAGGTAACTGGCGAAAGCGACTGCTTGGGGCCCCGGAATGATCTGCTCGGCCATCGCCGTCGTTCTCGGAGCGTAACTCACCCCTCGGGGTTCTTAAGGCAACCGAATGGAAACTCAGAATTCTTGCATTCACTCCTAATCTTACCGCCACGAGTTAGTGGGAGGCAAGTTGCACCTTAAAGCAGACGTACCCGGGGCTCGGATACCCGGGGCCATCGGCTCGGAATCAGGCAATCTGGGGCGTCTCGGGACGGATTGTGCTTGGCAAAGAATATTCGACCTCTTGCGGAAAGCACCCCATGCCCCTGTCGAGCATAAAAATCTTGAGTAGCAGGACTTGAATAGTATAAGAACATCGCTTGACGAGGCTGGTGCAAGACGCTGAGAGTCGCTTGATCCGTTCTTAAAGGAGGTCCGCGATGCATGAACGAGCCAAGGGTGTCTCTCCCCGAAGACAATCAGGGATAAACGGGGTACTACATTGGTGTCTGGCTGTTGCCATCGGTATCCCGTCGCTCGTGGCCATCGATCTGCCGGGTGGCAAGATAAAACCCGCGAGCAGGGATGTGCTCTTTTCCTGCAATTTCGAGTCGGACACCTGGTACGAGGAATGGGGCACACGACGCCGGGATGAACACGCAGACGTCATTGCAGCCGACGCGAGTCGAAAATTCCGGCCGTTGCAGGGCAAGGCATTGCGAATCAAAGTCGATCAAGGGGGGCATTACGGCTTAAGCGTTCAGTTCCATTTTAGGAAGCAGCTTGGCGAGGAGCCTGAGGAGATATACTTCCGCTATTACCTGCGTTTTGCCGACGACTGGGATCCAGTGAGAGGCGGCAAATTGCCGGGCATCGCGGGCACGTACGGCCGCGCGGGTTGGGGAGGGCGGCGTGTGGACGGTCGCGATGGTTGGTCGGCACGCGGTCTTTTCCTCGGACTGAAAGATGGCAAGACGCCTATCGGGTTTTATTGTTATCACGCCGACATGAGGGGCCGCTACGGCTCAAATTGGCTTTGGGAAAAGGACCGCCTTGGCTGCCTGGAGAAGAACCGGTGGTATTGCGTAGAGCAATACGCGAAAATGAACACGCCGGGGCGGAAGGACGGGATCCTGCGAGGCTGGATTGACGGGCGGCTTGCTTTCGAGAAAACCGACGTCCGGATGCGGGACGTGGGCTCGCTAAAGATCGAATCCGTCTGGCTGAACGTTTACCTGGGCGGGACGTGGACCTCCAGGAGCGACCATCATCTGTACATAGACAACGTGGTGATCGCGCGCAAATACATCGGCCCTATGCGGAAGTAGGTCGCAATAAAGGGAAGCTTCTCATCCCAAGCAGTTTGGTGGAGGAAGAAGGCGAGATGAAAGTGTCGGAGCAAGGCGGGCAACAGCACGCCGGCAACAAGCTGGCGATGGGCATAGTGTGGCTCGCGGTCATCGTGACCATGTCATGCGTGGCAGCGTCTGAGCCGATCAAGTTGCATCCGGACAACCCACACTATTTCCTGTGGCGCGGCAAGCCGACGGTGCTGATCACATCCGGCGAGCATTACGGTGCGGTCCTCAACCGAGACTTCGATTATATAAAGTACCTCAAGACGCTGGAGTCACATGGTTTCAACCTGACCCGGGTATTTAGTGGGGCATACTGCGAGCCTCCGGGGGCATTCAACATCAAGGACAATACCTTGGCGCCAGGGAAAGGCCGGCTGATCTGTCCCTGGGGACTAAGCGATAAGCCCGGTTATGCCTTCGGCGGCAACAAGTTCGATCTGACGAGGTGGGATGAGGATTACTTCCGGCGCCTGCGGGACTTTGTCGCCAAGGCAGGCAGACGCGGGGTGGTCGTGGAGGTGGTGTTTTTCTGTCC
>JABMQX010000298.1 GCA_013203085.1 bacterium
CAAGTTCATCCCTCTTACCTACAATCTGGTCCATTCCTTTGCCGTGGCGGCAATGATTCTTGGCGTCGTGTATCTATTGTTGCCGGGGCTAATCATCGCGAGGGGAGTTTTCTTCCTGAGCATCGCTTTTGTCATCCTTCTTGTATCGCCCTGGCGGTACTTCTACGTGCGGATGCTGAGGCATAGGGGAATCGCCGAGAATGTTCTGATCGTAGGGACCGGCGAGGTAGCGAGTGAAATAGCTGAGGAGGTTCTTAAGAATGCGAGTTCAGGCTATAATTTAATCGGTTTTTGGACGAACAACGGGCGGGTTCCCGCGATTTCGGAGCCGGTCCCAGTGGTCTCTGGCATCAACGGGGAATTGTTTGATTGGATGAAAGCCAGGCACGTCAACACTCTGGTTGTTTCGCACAAGAAGGACGCCGAGCCGGGCTCGGAAGAGTTCCTGAAGGAGGTTGACCAGCAGTATGGTGGAGTCCAAATCCGGCGGGGAAGCGAGTTTTTCGAGGAAGTCTCGGGCAAGGTGCTTTTTCGGCTTTGAGTGCGGCGGATATGCCAGAGCTGCGGAAAGCGGATAAAACGAGACTTGCCTGGCATTTCAAACGCCTTATTGACATTGTAATTTCAGTTATTGGCCTGATCCTCACGCTGCCGATATCCGTGCTGACCGCGATAGCGATTAGAATCACATCCCGGGGGCCGGTCTTGTTTGCTCAAGAGCGTGTGGGGCGTAACGAGAAGCCTTTCAGACTGCTCAAGTTCCGCTCCATGTGGCACAACGCGGAAGCGGAATCCGGCCCGGTATGGGCAGACATCAACGATAAGAGAATAACGCCTGTGGGACGAATCATAAGGAAATCCCGGATAGATGAGATTCCCCAGATGTTGAATGTTCTGAGGGGGCAAATGAGCTTTGTCGGCCCGAGGCCGGAAAGACATTGTTTTGTGGAACAGTTCGAGAAGGATATTCCATTCTACTCACACAGGCATTCTGTGAAACCCGGAATAACGGGCCTCGCACAGGTTCGCCATTATTACACCTCTTCAACCGAAGAAACTGTCGGCAAGCTGGAATACGACCTCTATTACATCAAGCACATGTCGCCCCTTCTCGACCTGATAATCTATGTAGATACTGTCAAGACGGTTCTCTTCGGGTCTGGGGCACGATAGGCGAATTCTTCCGTGTTCACCCCACCAATCGCCAGCGGGGGGACCGGGGCGCTGGCGTCCCCGAAAACCTCCTCGACTCTTGCAACTCCGGGCAAAGCAGGCTGAGCAGGAGGTAAAGGCGAACCCCGCGTCCCGCGGGGTTGAGTGCTGCGTTCTTTCAGGAAAGGAAACGTTCGGTGTGGGTCCGTTTGGAGAGCAGAGAGGTTCCTGCGCCTCCCTTCCACTCAGGCAGGAAGGAATCTACGCGGCCGAGGATCATTTCTAAGGAATGCAGAGGTAGACTTTTCCGTCAACGATCGTGTTTGATAATCGTTCCCGCCGGAAGGAATCCTATTTCGCTCCGTAGATGTAGTATGGGGTGAATTCTTTTATGTGTGTGAGGACGCATCCCACCAACCTCGCGTTGGCCCCTCTGAGGAGGGTCTCAGCTCTCAGGGCGAGGTCCCGTTTGGTGGATTCGGTCTTTATGATGAGAATCACCCCGTCCGCCATCGCGCCCAGTACCCCAGCGTCGGTGACCGCCATTACGGGTGGGGTGTCAAAGATGACGTAAGCGAACTTTTTCTTCAGTTCTTCCACCAGGCGTGCCATCCTTTTTGACCCGATCAGTTCGGAAGGATTAGTGGGAAGTCTTCCTGCGGGGATGATGGTGAGATTGGGGATTTTGGTCTTCTGAAGGACAGCTTCGAGCGGTGATTCGCCGCGAAGAAGTTCTGACAGACCGGGTTGGGAATGCACAGACAGAAGAGTGTGCATGTTCGGCCGCCGTAAGTCGCAGTCAACGGCAACGACCGTCTTTTCCGGACCGGAGGCCATAACAGCCGCCAGGTTGAGAACGGTTACGGATTTTCCTTCTCTTTTGATGGCGCTGGTCATCACAAGGGCTCGTATCGGGGGGCCCGAATTCAGAGCCAGAAGATTCGTTCGAAGCATCCGATACTGCTCAGCGATGGTGCATTGAGGATCGGTGTAGGACACAATGTGGGCATCAATTCCCGAGACATCTCTTGACGTTATGATCTGTGCTTCGTGGTGTGTTGCCCTGCGCAGCTTCTTTCGCTCTTTCTCAGCTTTTGCCAAGGCGTCGGCAATTCTGCCCATGATCGAATACCTTTCTGTTGTTTTCTGACTGTTCCCCGTCGCTGCGGCGCCAGAACTCAAACGTCGGGCGGACCTGCTCCAGGGCCTGCTATCGGCACTGGCTTCAGCGAGGCGGGGCTATCCTGTTCCCCGTCCCCGTTGCTCTCGATAGTCAATTGATAACGCTTGTCTCCGGACTTAAAAACTATCGCGTGTTCATCAACCTGGGCGACCGTCATTCCCAAAAGGTGGTCTCCCTCTCTCAACTGAACGCCATCTATCGCGGCCATGAAATCACCGTTTTCCGCAGAGATGCCTGCGAGCTTAAGCTGGGTGAGCTTACCGAGGAGCTCCGCTTCTTCCGGCTGGCGGAATCTGTCTTTCTCGTCGTCGCTTCTTTCAACTGTCTCCTGAGGTGAGACAGCATCCACGACTTCCCGCTCGCCTCGTGGGCGGCCTCCACTTCGTTTGATGCGTCTCCAGAATCCCAGTCCTTTTTCGCTTGTACGGCCTGTTTCCCTATAACTCTCGTCGTCGGCCGGAGGACATGTGAACTCAGCAGCGATTTCGCTAACGATAGTCCGGTCTATCTTCCTCGTTTCTCGGAGGTAGCCGGTGAGGAGAGCCTGGTCACACACAACATTGATGAGGCGGGGAACACCCTTGGAGAATTCGTACAGTGAATCCACAGCCCCTTTGGTGAACTTCACCCGGTTCTCATCTCCGGCGACAGTCAACCTGTGCTCGATGTAACGCCCGGTTTCCTGTTCATTAAGACTGCGGAGGTGATAACGGAGGCTGATTCTCTGCCTCAGTTGCTCCATGTCGGGCCTGTTGAGCTTGTCGCGAAGTTCGGGTTGACCGAGCAACATAATCTGGATGAGCTTTTGTGTGTCAGTTTCCATATTGGATATGAGTCTCATCTCCTCCAGCGCCTTGACACTCAGGTTTTGGGCCTCATCCAAGATGAGAACCACTGTGTTGCCCGCATCGTTTTCCTCGACCAGAAAGCGATTCAGCTTGGAGAGAAGAGCGACTTTCGTCTGTTTCTCTGATGGCAAACCGTACTTCTCGCAGGTAGCTTCCAGAAGCTGCTTGGGAGTGAGGATCGTGTTTGTTAACATTGCGACTTTCGCAGCAGGATCGAGCCGTTGCAGCAATGTGCGGCAGACGGTAGTCTTGCCGCTGCCTATTTCTCCTGTGATGACCACAAATCCTCTCTTGGCAATCAGGGCGTAAGTGAGACTCGCAAGGGCTTCGGTGTGCTTCTGGCTCGGGAAGAAGAACAAGGGGTCCGGCGTCATGTCGAAAGGCCTTCTTTTCAATCCATAGAAGTCGAGATACATGTAATCCTACCTCCCCGGGAAAGAGGTCAACGAAGTCACTATCAGGGCCGCCACAAGCAATACCAGCAGCGTGCCCACAATGATCCACGCCAGGCTTTCCTTTTTCTTCTCACGAGCTCTCTCGGCTGGGGTATTGATCACGGGGATGGTTCCAACGATGGGAATACCCAGAAAAGAAGCGGCGTCTCGAACGTCCTTGAAAGAGGTGTCAGTTTGATCCTTGAGAACTGCCAGACCTAAACCCAAACCGCCGCCCAGAAGCAGGCCCATCATCGCCACCTTCAGCTTGTTGGATTTGTCGGGCGAAGAAGGCTTTTTTGCGTAATCGAGGACATCGAAACGGGTCCCTTTTTGCTCTCTCTCCCTCTCCTGCGCGATTTTGGCGTTCTCAAGTTCCGCAACGTAGTTCGCCAGAAGTCTTCGGTGCAAAGTATCGTTTTCTGTCAATTCGGCCATTTGTTTCTCAAGAGCCGGAGCGTTCTTCAGACGGTTCTCACTCTCAGCCTTGTTCGCCAGAAGACGCTCCTTTCTTTTCTTTGCCGTGGCAATACGAACTTCGGAGTCCTTTAGGTCTTGTGTCAACTTTACGTACAGAGGGTTAGATTGACGGGTTTCCTTTGTTGTGGATTTTTCCGGGGCTTTTTCGATGAGTGTCTTGACGATTTTGATTTCACTTTTCTTTTTCACGACGTCGGGATGAATGTCGGTTCGCCTCGACTTGAGAGTGGCCAGTTCCAGCTCCAATCGGTCGAGCTGCGCCCTGTACTGGCGGATGAGGGGGTTCGTTTCGACAACCGTTTCGCCGATCTCTGTAGCGTCAACGGAGAGCATCTGCTTTTCGATTTCCGTTTTTGCTGTCTCCGCATCGCCAAGCTCCGTCTCGACGGCAGCCAGTTGGTCTCTGAGGTTTCTTAATTCTCGGCTGACGGAAAGGTCGCTTCCCGGCATGTCAAGTATGTGTTCCGTTTTGAACTTCCGGAGCGCTTCGCTGGAGGCGCGCACCTTGGATTGATATTCCTTCACTCGCCTCTCGACGAAGTCAACGGTGGAAGCCATCTCTGCTTTCTCGTCTTTCACAACTTGATCGATGTATCGGGTCATAACGGCATTGGCCAGTCTTGCCGCTATATCCGGATCCTCACTTCGGTAAGAGACTTCGTACACGTGTGTTGCCTTTTGCCGCACCTCGAGGTCTTTTTGGAGATGCTTGACGAGTTCTCCTTCGCGCGCCTCCCGAACAGCTTCCGGAAGGTTGGCATAGGAGGAGTCCAGCCCCACTTCTTTCGCGATTACAGCGAGGTTGGAGCGACGGAGAATCAGTTGTCTCATCACATCCAGGTTATCCGCGATAGAGCGTCCGCCCGAGCGTCCTGCGGGTGAACTCCGGCTCAGCATACGGAAAACTGCCCTCGCCGTGTAAACGTTGGGAAGGGTTGAACCTACGATTGTGGAACCGAGAAAGACCACCACCAGCGGAATGATGATCAGGAATTTGTGCTTAGCGAACATCCGAAGGTAGTCGTTCAGGAAACTGCCTTTGCCCTTTGTGTCGTTGTCCATTTCAGACCTCTTGGTGTGTGCTATCCGTCAACAGAAAGTTCACGAGGGTTTATGCCTCGCGCCCGCAGCGGGGATGATATGCGTCTGCCCTGTTCAATAGCTTGTCCTATCATACCTACCGTATTCTGTATCGAGGAAGTAACTCTTGTTCTTGAAGAAGTCGTAAACCTCGACCAAGCTTCTGCTTTGTCTGGCCGGCGCAAGGATTTGTCCCAGGTACGAACCGAGCGAAGCTGCCGCCGTGGAAGGAACAACGACGATGTCTCCCGGTTTGAGGAAATCGTTGTGGTCGAACTTCCCGCTATACATTATTCTGCGGAGGTTGACCCTTTTCACGACCGGCTGCTCGACATCCGGGGTGATGACGTGGACCCTCCAAAGAGCTGCTGTGCGAAGGGGCAGCCCTGCCTCGACGATGGCGTCCCAGACCGTCAGAATATTGGCCTTCATGGGCACGGGGCCCGGCCTCGTGACCTCACCGATAACATAGACCTTCTTGCTCATGTACTGTGATATCCCGACGGCGACCTCAGGCAGGGCGCTTGGGTCCTCGGGGTTAATGATGAACTTCGAGAGTTTCTCGGCGAGACTCTTCTGCAGTTCCGCTTTGGTGAGATCTGCGGCCTGCACGTTTCCCAACAGTGGGACGAATATTGTCCCTTCTGCGCCTACGATGAATTCGCCGCTGACCTCCGGGCTGTGGCGAACGTAAACATGGAGCAGGTCGTCCACCCCGATAACGAAGGGTTGCTCCCTGAGCTCTTTTTCGACTGTTTGGCGCGACAGGGCGGCAGAACCGCCTGCTTCGCCGTAATCGCGGGTCGTGTTGCAACCGGTCAAAGCGAAAGCCACCGCCAGAACGAAACACAGAATAACCGATGCAGGGCAAAGTTGATTTTGAGTCATGGTGCAATCCCCCTACGATATTCAGGTCATCATCAGGACATCATTAGAATAACGTATTAAAGGCAAAGCAAGTACCATACCAAACAAGGCGCCACCGCGCCACCTGTGAGAAGGGGAGAATGTCCCTCGCGGGAGGAAGCTCGCAGCAGAGTTCGGAGATAGCCCTCCACGTCTTCAGAAGTCAACCGCCAAGTCCCATTGTCGAACGATCTTCTCGACCGGCGGTGACGCGGCCTTGTCTGGATTTTTTCCACGATTTGGACACTTTTGCCGCTGAATTTGAGTTCTTCTTCTGATTTCAGAGTGATTTCGGCGGTCTTCTCTGGTCTTTGATGCCAGGGCATCCTGTCGCGTCCAGGTTTGGGGAAGAATGTCCAATTCTGTCGCACACGAGCCGCCAAACAGGTTCTCTCTGATTCTCTGGGTATTTGCGGCGGGTTTTGCCGCAGGCAATTGGAGAAAAAACGTTGACATTTGAGGCCTCTGGCCCGTCGCCTCTTGAGAGGAGTGTTGTAAAAAGAGAACATGTCCCGCTGGTGAGAGAGGAAGAAGGACTCTAATCCGCGTCACGACAGGGGATTGCTTTGTCGGCGCAAAGAGGCAACGTTATGGTGATACTCGTCAACTTCAGGGTTCGTTTCCTTTATCCGACCGTCTGGCGTTGTTTCTTCTTTCCGCTTCAATGGACATGGCAAACGACACGCCCCCGCTTCTTCCCCGAAGACGAGCCCTTTCTTCGCACGAACTTCTTTTCAAGCTGTGCCATGGGAGAGGCGGGCCGTTGGGGGCATTGAGAGGAGCGCATGCTGGGGCGGTTGCCCGTGGTCCTCGAGCATGTTGCCGAAACGTAGCGCGCAGGGTACTGTGTCTCCGTAGCTATTTGCGCCTTCGATGGTTACGGCGTTGCCTTCGGACAACGTGCACGTTGAGTACGAGAAACAAGGCAACAAGGGTGGTCGAGACACCGTTTCTCTGGATAACTACCTTACCCCACGGGAGTTATGGTGACGGATGGCGCTGCCGAAGGAAAAAACAAGGGCTTCGATGGTTTTTCCTGGCGAAGTGGCTGCGTGAGGAATACGAGAGATTTCTTTCCTTTCGTCGCGCGTGTGGCCGGGATGAAATCTCCCCTCCTGATTCCGTTTGAGGATCAGTCGGTGCACTGAGACCAAAGCAAGAAGGTTTTGTAACTCCTTTGTTATCAGGGCAGTATAACTTCAGCTACAGGAGAAAAAGGCGCTTTCTTGCGTTGAATGCGGTTACGACTCTCGTGAGTCCCCCGCCGCGCGCCGGGCGAATGTCCTGCCATCGGGGCCGGTTACGCCGGCCTATTGAGCAGGTTAGGCACATTTATTGCAGCGATGCTATAGGATTTAATGGGTTGATATGCGTGGGCGGAGGTTTGAACATGCTGCCTGTCGCCTTCGATTTTTTACGATGCTCGCAGGGAGCGGAGACGACCCACGTTAGCTTGTGGAGAAGAGCGGCAAGCTGAGGAAATGGTTTCCGGCAAGGCGCAGTCCTGCCGGCTCCCGACGTGCAATCTTAATGAGAATGCAGATGCGTACATAGGGCCGGAGCAGGGGGTGTTAAGCCGTCTGTTCAGCTTGTTTTGTTGCTGCGTCGCAGATGGCCGGCGCCGAATTTGGGAAATGGAGGACGGCACCGCATGGGCTGTACTGCAAAGTGCGATGGCTTCCCTCCCCCTTCGACCCCCGGAATGTTAAGGAATGCAGATCATGCCCCCTCATACTGATCAAGAGGCTGAAGGCGTGGAGCTGACCCATCTGATCGACATTGGATTATGGCAATCCATGCTCGACTCCCTCTCGGCGGAGCTTGGAACGGGCATCCGCATTCTTGACAAGGGGAGGGAGATTGTCCTCCAGTCAGGCCTCGCGGATCTCTGCTGTGAAGCGATGAAGCACGGTAGCAAACACCCGGCCTGTTTTGGATGTCTCGCCATAGAAGATCTTTCCGGCTACGATCAAGGAGGTTTCGCGCTGTGCGCATATTGTGATCGGGCGATCAACTTCGTCTTCAATCTCAGGATCGACAGCATCGAGGGACACGTCATTATCGGCCCCGTCTGGATCGCAGAGGAAGAGGGGCGTCCGGCTCTCTCCCGCCTCGCAAGGCAATTTGGCGTCGGGCAAGCTACATTCGCCAGGCTGTCGGGCAAGCTGAGAGCTTACTCTCTGGAGGAATTCCGCAAAGCGGGAGAGATGATGCTTTCGACAATGCGGGTCATTTCGCAGACCATCAGCACAAACGTGGACCTTGTTCACCAGGTCCACCAGATGAAGGAGTCTCTTGTCAGGGAAAAGAGGAAAACCTGGCAGCAAATGATCAAGGATGGGCTAACCGGCACTTATCGCTACAACTATGGTCTCGCTCGTCTCAAACAGGAGGTGGCCAGGGCGGAAAGGTATAAGAACCCGCTTTCTATTGTAGTGATAGGGATTGAGCAGTTCCGTTCCTACGTCCGCCTTCACGGCCCCGAGGCAGCGAGGAATTTTCTGACCGCGGTAGGAACTCTCGTACAAAAGAAGTGTCGTCGCACGGACCTTTCCGTTCGGCTGAGCGAGGAGGAATTCCTGGTGATTCTTCCGTCAACGCCTCCGAAAGGAGCCCGGGCTGTTCTGGATAGGATTCGAGGGGAAGCGGCGGACTTCTCTTTTTCCGAAGAAAGGGGTGTTCCCGTTGCGGCTCCATCCTTGGAGGAAGGTCTGGCGAGTTATCCGAAAGATGGGGAAGACGGGAGGGAATTGCTTCGGAAGGCTCTTGAGAAGCTACGCCAGTGAGGATTTCACGGCGAGATGGTCAGTGCTGGAGAAGATTATGCTTCCTCATCTTCTTGAAGAGCGTTGTCCGGTTTATCTGGAGGAGTTCTGCGGCTTTCTTTCTACTCCATCCACAATAGTCTAAAGCGTTTTCAATGATGCGCTTTTCAGGATCATGCAAAGCCTCGCTTAGAGGCAGGATCGTCGTCGAGGAGTGTGTTAACGGCCTGGCTTCGAGAACGGCTGGCGGAAAACTCTCGCCTGTGACGTAGGGTCCCTTTGCGAGGATAACCGCTCTTTCAATCACGTTTTCCACCTCCCTGACATTTCCCGGCCAGGGGTATCGGTCGAGAATCTTCAGTGCCGGAGCGGCGATGCCCTTCAGTTTCTTGGAATACTTCTGTGTGTAGGTCTCGAAGAAATGCTGTGCCAGCAGCCGGATGTCTCCGACCCTTTCCCTGAGAGGCGGCAAGTCTATGTGCATCACGTTGATGCGGTAGTACAGGTCCTCTCTGAACTGGTTCTTCTCGACCATTTCCCGAAGATCGGTGTTCGTTGCTATGATCACCCGAACATCAACGGTGATCGTCTGGCTGCTACCGACGCTCTCGAACTGCCGTTCCTGGAGGACTCGCAGGAGTTTGAGTTGTAGAGATGGAGACGCAGCGCCTATCTCGTCGAGGAAGATCGTCCCCCCGGAGGCCTGTCCGAATTTCCCGATGTGGTCCCGAATCGCTCCTGTGAAGGAACCCTTCGCGTGGCCGAAGAGTTCACTTTCGAGCAACGTCTCCGGCAATGCTCCGCAACTCACCTCGACGAAGGGCTTACTCCTCCGGCAGGAGTTGTAGTGGATAGCCCGGGCCAGCAGGCTTTTCCCTGTGCCGTTCTCCCCATGGATGTTGACCGTCACGGCTGTGTCGGCGATGTGTTCCACCAGCTCGTATATCTTCTGCATCTGGTAGTCCTGCCCGATTATGCTCCCGAGCCGATAGCGCGACTTCAGCTCTTTCCGGAGGGCGACGTTTTCCTGCTCAAGCTCCTTCTTCTGGAATAAACGCTTGATCTGAGTCAGAATCTCCTCGTCGTTGATTGGCTTGGTGACGAAATCGTAGGCGCCCATTTTCATGGCGCTGACGGCGTCTTCGATTGTGCCGTAGCCGGTGATAATGATGAAGGCCGATGAAGGGTCTCTCTCCTTGACCTTTTCCAGGAGTTCAAAGCCATTCATCTCGGGCATGTTGATGTCGCTCAGGATGATGTCGTAGCCGTCTCCTTCGATCATTTCGAGCGCGGAGCGTCCTTCGCTGGCGCAGTCAACCGAGTACTCGTTCATCTCGAGCATCTTACGGAGCGACTTCAGTACAATTGGGTCATCATCTACTATCAGAATTCTTCGGTCACGCATCCCGGCCAATTCTGTTCCCTTTCCTATGGGGTTTGAGAGGTAAGCGAACGGTGAAAGTTGAGCCTATTCCCACCTCGCTTTCCACCGTCAACTCACCACCGTGTTGTTCAATGATCTCCTGGCAAATGCTGATGCCAATTCCGGTGCCGTTTTCTTTAGTCGTCATAAAGCCCTCGCCGAGCCTCGAAAGCACCTCCTCAGGAATGCCGCATCCGGTATCCTTGAAGCGGATAAATACGTTGTTTTCATCGAAAGCTGTGGATATCTCGAGGGTTCCGCCTGTTTTCATGGCCTCGAAGGCGTTCTTGATGAGATTGATGAAGACCTGGTCGAGGTTGCTCCGGGCGCTGATGGTGGGCAATTCAGGGTCCATCCGCTTTGCGATGCGGACGTTTCGCTTGGTTTGCATGTAGGACATCAGGACCAGGACGCTATCCAGAAGGTCGTTGGCGTTTGTCTCAACAAGAGTCTTGCTGCCATTCCGTGTGTATTCCATGAGGGACTTTACGATTCTGGAGATTCTCTCCAGGCCCTTTTTCGTTTCGCGGAAACAGTCGAGAAGGAATTCGTCGCCAGCAGCCCTCTCGATGGCGATGTTAGTGAAACGCGTGATGCCGTCGAGGGGGTTATTGATCTCGTGGGCGACCCCCGCGACCAACTCTCCCATTTCCGCCAATCTCTGCGACCTCGCCACTTTCTTTCTCAGCACGACGTCGTTGGTTACGTCTTCAATGATCATGAGAAGGAGGTTCTGCTGGGAATCTGCCGGGGAGCCAAACCTCCGAGTGTTGATATTGAAGACGGCTCTTGTGCCGTCAGCCATGGGGCAGACGAAATCGCTGACGCTAATGTGCCCCTCTTGCAGGGCTGTTTTTGCGTGTTTTTCCCATTGTCTCCGGCCCTCCTCAGAAACCGAGTCCAGGGCCTCGGTGAGGGGGCGTCCCGCAACCTCTTTTCCCCGTTCCGAGAAGAGCTCGCGAAAACTCGCGTTCGCCGAACGAACGCTCAATTCGTCATCGAGGACTACAACACCGAGTGGGATGTTGTTCACAACAGTGGTGTTGAAGGTTTCGACAAAGGAAAGAAGCGCCTTGCTGTCACGCAATCTGGCTGTGGTTTTCTTTATCGTAGCGGAGAGTTTTCTGTTCTTGTCGCGAAGGTTCTTCTGCTGAAACGCTTGCTCAATATTCGCGGAGAACTGGTCAAGGATGACCGTTACGATGTCAAGGTCCGTCTCGGTGAAAGGTTTCTTAGACTTCTTCTCAGTAAGGTTCAGTACCCCTATTAGCCGTCCGTTATTGAGAATGGGAGCACAAATGAAGGACTCAGTTTTGTATCTACCCTGGGAGGATGTTACCGGGACAGGCGCAGCCGCCCGTGAGACGACCAACAGCGGCTTTTTCTGCTGGGCGACGTATCCCGCCACTCCTTCTCCGACGTTTCTCGTCAGACCAACGAGATCGAGACCATCGGAGTTCTTTCCCACGACCAACACTATTCGTTTGCGTCTCTCGTCGAAGAAGAAGACGGAGCCGCTCTCGACTTCGAGAAAGGCGAGAACCTCGTCCAGAAACCGCTCGATAAGGTCAGGAGAATTGGCCGATCCCTGAAGTTTCTTCCAGAGGTCTTCGATGTCCAGCCCCCGAAACCGCTGCTCAGCGAACCTGGCGACGGCTTCGTCGATGATATTGGCTAACCCACTGGCATCCAAAGGCACCATGGGGTTATCCGACCAACCATTGTCCCTCGCCGCGAATACGTCAATCGCCATCCGCCAGGCTTCGTCCTGCTCGACAACGATCGTCGCCACGTCAGGAAAATCCTGCTTGACTTTCCGCAGGAAATCCATGATGCGGGGGTCATCCATCGGCACGTCTGCGAGGAGAACCTTCACTGGCTCGGCTGATTGTTCGCGAGCCCGAATCAAGCCCAGAGCCCTTTCGGGGTCCTTACAACGTGCAAGGAAACGATGTCCCGTGCTGACCAGGGCCCGAGAGGCCTTGTTCAGTATGTCGGGGTCATTGTTGGCAATCAGGAGATTCTGCATGACTGCTGCTCCTCAAACTCCGCCGCCTCGTGCTCCGAGCATTAGGAAAGAACCTTCACCGAAGTTGCTTCCACCGCTGAACCGCGTTTTCCGCCCCGTCATTCTTAGGCCGCGACACGCCAGCACCGGCACGCAACCACAGTATGAAGGCGGAGCGGCGTTTCCGTGTTTCCGGGAATAATCAACGCGGTGGAATATGCCGACAAGGAAATGGGGTCCGTCGTCGGCAACATGGTGGGGATAAAGACCGGGGAAATGCGAAGAACACACAGTACAGACCGTCCGTCGCATCTGCGGCGATGAATGAGCACACAACTCAATTGAAGATGGGTTGGCAAAGCCCATTTCTTACACCCCCCTGGTCTTTCTCCAGTGGAAAAAAGTACCTTCCTATGTTTGGCTAATGTAGGACTGTCCCAGAGAAGAAATCCTTTCCCCTGGCTACAGTCGTTTCAGCGATCTGCATGGTCTCCGGTCTGTTGACCAGACTCAACGCAGACCGCTACTTTCAACAACGTTGAGTGTAAATATATCAACATCGCTGTGAGTTGTCAAGCAAAATTCCGCGAATTTGAATCACAGTTATTCTCACCGGATGACCGATTGGCCATTCCCCAAGGCACTTTGCTTTGGGAGAGGAAGAGCTTCATAGGCTAACTACAGAAGTTTGTACCCCTCTTGGTAGGTTTTTTGAGCGTGGCCCCCCGACAGAAAACAAAGGCAGGGGAACTTTGAGCAAGTATCGTACCACTCGCGCTTCGGTGTTTTCCTTTTGCATCATCCGCCCCGGAAGTGCTGGCGGCGCTTTCCGTAGGCAACGCGGCGACAAACTGCGTGGCGCCGTGGAATTCCCTCCGTGTAGTGTTGCCTCGTTCGCGGAATGAGGGCAATCAGTCGGGGCTTGCTGCGTAGTGTTTACGGTATTCAACCCACGGCGGATTCGAAGGATGCGACTTTCTTAGGGGACGCACGGATTTCTTATGTTGGGACGGAAACTGAGGGTCTTTTATTGATTTCGGGAAACAGCTTTCTGATGCAGCGCACACAGAGAGGCAACGCAGAGCGTTGGACAAAGAGATTTGGCGATGGTGCCACCACAGGCTCTAGAACGGTACAGAAATGTCGCAGGCCCGGTGCGAAACCGTTGTTATCTGTCAACAAAAAGCGGCTACGCCCCGTCGCCGTAGCCATATTGCTCTCCGCAGCAGGAGGTTAGGTAAACGATGACAAAACGCCGCGCGCCGTTGTTCTTTGGAAACGAAATGGACGACTGTTCACCTTTGTCCACCCCCCCGGTTGCACAAGAGCAACTCCAGTGCAAGCAGGCGGTTTGGCCGACTCAGCCCGACAGCGAAGAGACGTGTCATCCGGCATGAAAAGGAAGCGCACCTTTTCGCAATACACGCCTTGCGAGAACGCGCGCCCTGTCAATCGCCCAACGTGCCGCGCCCTGTCAACACCAGAATTGGCGTGGCGCGGGATGCGGAGTGGCCACGAGCCATCCTTCTCCGAGGCCACTTCCACGATCCCTGGCATCCGCCCTTGGGGGCGGCTCAAAAGGTAACGGAGATGCCGATGTCGGCGACGACGCCAGCCGAATCAACCGACCCTTCCGAGAGGCTCACTGCGGCCACGTCCGGCCGGGTCTGCACGAGGTCGGCCAGCATTTCGTCAACCTCGTAGTCAAACGAGATGTCACGATAGGCAATACCGACCATGAGACTTACGGAGTCGGACAGGCTGAAGCTGTATGCGCCTCCCACTTCCCAACCCCACGTGC
>JABMQX010000299.1 GCA_013203085.1 bacterium
AGCGACTGGTACGTCGAATTGACTCCCAAAGGTGACAAGGTCTGGGAATGGCATTTCGATAGACATGTGGACGAGATAACTCCCCTTGTGCCTGTGAAGCTCCCTTCCCCGGTGCAGGACTGGGCCCACACAAACACCGTCGAAGTCATGCCCGAGACTCCCCTGTCGAAGAAGGACAAGCGCTTCAAGGAAGGCAACATCCTTTTCAGCATGCGAAACATTGACACCATCGGGGTGATTGACAGAGAGAAGAAAAAGGTCGTCTGGGCATGGGGACCCGGCAACCTCGACAGACAGCACATGCCGACAATGCTCCCCAGCGGCCATATCCTCATCTACGACAACGGAAGCCATCGTGGCCACACGAGAATCATCGAGCTGGACCCCCTTTCCGAAAAGATTGTCTGGGAATACAAAGCCGACCCGCCAAAGTCCTTCTTGTCCCCGACGAGAGGGAGCAACCAGCGTCTCCCGAACGGCAACACCTTCATCGCCGAGTCCGACTCCGGGCGCCTTTTCGAGGTCACCCCCGACGGCGAAATCGTCTGGGAATTCCTCAACCCCGACCGAACGAAAAACGGCAGACGCATGCCCCTCTACCGCTCCATCCGCTATACAAAGGAAGAAGTGGAAAAGCTCCTGCCGCCAGCTCGCTGAGGGCGGCTAAGTTGAAAACGGCAAACCATCAAGGTAGCGTTCCCGGCCCGGCCCACTGAACGTTTTGACCAACTTGGGGTCCGCGAGTATCTTCTTTAGTGTCTTCCTCACAAGTTCCTGGGCATCATACATCAGCTTAGCGGACTTCTCGTGTTCCTTTTTCCTGAGCTTGTCGAGGCGCATGCCGTGGACGGCCTTTGAGCGCCAGGAATACCCCTCTTTAGCCTCCTTGAAGATACCTTGCGCCGACTCTCTGTCCGCGCCAAGAAAGAAAGCGACACGCTGCGACATTCGGTACGATATTTCACGGGCGTCCTCCGGCCCGAAAAGGGCCTCCAGCGCAACCCAGAATAGGAGGTACCTGACTTCCCAGACCCGCTCGCATAGGGCCGTCCAAAGTGTTCTTAGCGCTACCGAAATCGTACCTCGACTGCCAACGTTCAGAATCGCGGAAAGTAGGTCGCCGGCTGACTCAAGGTCGCTGCTCTCGATCTTGTTAGGTAGGTCATTCGCATGAGGCTCCAAGTATCCAGGCTCGCAAAGCTCTATCAATTTCCACGTGCCCTCGCGTCGCTGCTTGGCGTAAATGAGGATTCCGAAACAAAGGGACGAGGGCTTCGCGACCCATATGGCGAGATTTGCGCAAATAATACGATAGCGCGCGTGCTTCCGCTTCGACATGGTCTCTGTACCCTTCCAACTGGGGTCCGGCTGGCCGAGACAATCAGCCTCGTACTGCACCGCGAGGGCGTACCGGACGTCGTCCTTCAAGTACTCGCGAACGTCGGAACTCAGGGCACTTACCACATCCTTCCCCTTGACCCATTCAGGCACTGCGCCAACGAGGACGCCGCAGCCGAGGTCAAAGGGCACTTCAAGATCTCGCCATCGGTAAAAAAGCGGGGCGATAGTGGACCATTTCGCTGACATATCATTTCCTCCCCAAACCATATGTGGTCGTTGGCACCGGCTCGGTCGTTATTAAAGCATGTCTTGCCTTCACGATTTCCCCTTGGTGCCAAGACGGAACGTGGGGACGGCCGGGGCGGAGCACGGGCCGGTGCGGAGGGCTTCGAGGATTGCGTCGGAGATATGGTCGTATGCGAACATGCAGAATACCCGGATGCCCATTGACCTAACCATGGCGACCTGCTTCACAACGACTACCCGCCTGCCCCGAGGCAACTCCGAGCCCCGGACTCCATGAGCAACCCGCCGCCACGGTCAGGGCCCTCCTCTCCGCCTTGTGCCAAGCCTGAAGGCAGTGCGCGGGCTAGTGACAAGCAGTTCATGAATGTCGGCATCGCTGAAGGCAGCCTTCTTGAGGGCGGGGAGGAACAGGGTGAAGAGGGTGTCGAAAGGGCGAAAACCGCCGCCCCGGGGCTCGCCCACCGAGTACCACCCCGCATCGTGCGAAAGGAGGACTCGGTTCAGGCAGCCCCGCTCCTTCATCGCCTTCACCATCTCCACACATCGGGCAATCGTCTTCGGGCCGATGTTATCAATCTCGATCCACGCTCCCTTCTTCGCCGCCGCGACGCGAGTTTCGATCTCCCACCCGTTCTGCGCGTGAACCCAGATGAAGGC
>JABMQX010000300.1 GCA_013203085.1 bacterium
CGTCAAATGGAGCCTGCGAAATCGGCGACCATGTCGCCGACTTCTGTCGTTGAATACCCCATCCGTCTGGCGGAGAGGCTCTCGAGTTTCTCGCTGACGACTTTGATGACCGCGTTTTCGACCTGCTGAGCAGCTTCGGTCTCGCCCAGAACATCGAGCATCATTCCCCCGGCGCAGATAGCGGCGAGGGGGTTGATGACGTTCTTGCCGGTGTATTTCGGCGCCGAACCGCCGATTGGCTCGAACATGGATACGCCTTCTGGATTGATGTTCCCACCGGCGGCGATGCCCATTCCTCCCTGAACCATCGCCCCAAGATCGGTGATGATGTCGCCGAACATGTTGTTAGTGACGATGACATCGAACCATTCGGGGTTCTTGACCATCCACATGCAGGTCGCGTCAACGTGGGCATAGTCGGGCTTTATATCGGGGTACTCTTCCGCCACCTCCTGAAAGCAACGCCACCAGAGGTCCTGAGCATAGGTGAGGACATTGGTTTTGCCGCACATGGTCAACGTCTTTTGCTTATCGCGTTTTCTGGTGAAATCGAAGGCGTAGCGGATGCACCTTTCGACCCCTTTTCGAGTGGCTACCATCTCCTGGACGGCAACCTCATCGGGCGTTCCCTTTCTCAAGAATCCGCCCACGCCGCAATAGAGCCCTTCCGTATTCTCCCTGACGACGACGAAATCAATATCCTCCGGCCCTTTGTCCTTGAGTGGGGTATCCGCGCCCGGATAGAGCTTCACAGGGCGGAGGTTAATGTACTGGTCAAGCGCGAAGCGGAGCTTGAGCAGGATGCCCTTCTCCAGAATCCCCGGCTCCACGTCCGGATGCCCTATGGCGCCGAGTAGGATCGCATCGAACCCTCCCAGTTCCTCCACGGCAGCATCGGGCAGAACCTCCCCCGTTCTCTTGTACCTTTCCCCGCCGAAATCGTATTCGTGCAGGTCAAGAGCGAACCCGTTGCGGGCGGCGACCGCCTTGAGCACTTTCACCGCCTCAACTGTAACTTCCGGTCCTGTCCCGTCGCCCGGGAGCACTGCTATCCTGTATGTTCCGGCCATTTCTACTCCTTGTAATACGTAGTGAAACTTGTCATTTTCGACAGGATGAACAAGATGGACAGGATAATCCTGAAAATCGTGTTAATCCTGTCAAGAATCTTTCCGAGTCGGGGCGGCGTCAATCGCCCTGCTGCGAACGCAACGTCAAAACGTAGGGAATCAATCCGCCAGCCTCAACGAGCTTCTGCATGAACTCCGGTATAGGGTGTGCCCGGTACTCTTCCTCTCTTGTCTCATTGCGTATGATTCCGGAGGAAAGGTCAATTTCCAGCTCGTCCCCCTCCTTGATTTTCTCGGACCCTTCGGCGCTTTGAAGAAGAGTTAGCCCCATGTTAAAGCTGTTGCGAAAGAAAATGCGGGCGAAGCTCTTGGCGATCACGCAGGAAACTCCCGCGCCCTTTATAGCAATCGGGGCGTGCTCCCTGCTGGACCCGCATCCGAAGTTCTTCCCGCCCACGATGACATCGCCCGGAGAAACCTCCTTTGTGAAGTCCGGGCGCACGCCCTCCATGCAGTGTGCCGCAAGCTCCTGCGGGTCCGTCGTAAGGAGATACCTCGCCGGAATAATTACATCAGTGTCAACATCATCGCCGAACTTGAACGCTCTTCCGCGCATTCGCATTCTCCCTGGAGATGGTGGATAGCGCATAGGCGAATCCAAGAGCTGGACAGGATAACAGGATGGAGAACATAATTCTCAAAATCATGTTAATCCTGTCAAGAATCTTTCTCACACAAGTTCCTGGGGGCTTGAGATTTTTCCGGTGATGGCGCTGGCTGCCGCAACAGCCGGATTCGCGAGATAGACTTCGCTGCGGGGATGCCCCATGCGTCCCACGAAGTTGCGGTTCGTTGTCGCGACGCAGCGTTCACCTTCCGCCAGCACGCCCATGTATCCTCCCAGGCACGGACCACACGTCGGCGTCGAGACGATTGCGCCCGACTCCATGAACGCCTCGATGAGCCCTTCCCTCAAGCATTCCATATAGATTCGCCGCGTACCCGGAATGATGATCGCCCGGACGTACCTGGCGACTTTCTTCCCTTTCAAGATGGACGCCGCGATCCGCATGTCTTCAAGATGTCCGTTCGTGCACGCGCCGATCACAACCTGGTCTATCTTTACCTCGCCGACATCGCTTATTCCTCTCGTGTTCTCCGGCAAAAACGGAAAGGCAACCTGCGGTTCAATTCCCGACACATCCAACTCTATCTCTTTCGCGTAGCCAGCGTCGGGGTCGCTCCTATACAATGTATAACTTCTTTCCGCCCTGCCCTTGACGAATTCCTCGGTCACCTCATCGGGCGCTATGATTCCGTTTTTGCCGCCAGCTTCGATAGCCATGTTTGCCATTGTGAAGCGGTCTGACATAGGGAGCTGCTCTATTGCGGGGCCGGTGAATTCCATCGCCTTGTACAGCGCGCCATCCACGCCGATTCTTCCTATTGTGAACAAGATGAGGTCCTTGCCGTACACCCACCTGTTCCTTTCCCCTTTGTAGATGAACTTCATGCTCTCCGGCACGAGGAACCAAGCCTTCCCTGTGATAAAAGCAGCGGCAAGGTCCGTGCTTCCGACGCCTGTGGAAAAGGCGCCCAGCGCGCCGTAAGTGCAGGTGTGGCTATCGGCGCCGATGACCAGGTCTCCGGGGGCGACTACACCCTGCTCCGGCAGGAGGATGTGCTCGATGCCCATCTCGCCCTGCTCCCAGTAGTGCGTGATGTTGTGCTTCCGGGCGAAGTCCATCATGAACTTGCATTGCTCGGCGCTCTTGATGTCCTTGTTCGGCGCAAAATGATCGGGTACAAGGGCAATCCTCTCGCGGTCAAAGACATCTCGCACGTCGGTCTTCTCGAATATCTCGATGGCGATTGGCGCCGTAATGTCGTTTCCGAGAGCCATATCCACCCTTGCCATGACCATTTCCCCCGGGCTAACCCGATCCTTATCGGCGTGGGCGGCAAGTATCTTTTCTGTGATGGTCATTCCCATAGATAAAAACCTCTCCTCCTCAAAAGAAGTCGAGGAATCTGAGACAGGATTAACAGGATTTTCAGGATTATCCCCTCGTACCGCGGCGATATCCTCTCCACCTCTTGCCTTCTCCAATGCGTCCTCTGAGTGCTGTGCGGTTCCATCCTGAGCCGCCCCTTAGC
>JABMQX010000301.1 GCA_013203085.1 bacterium
TCCCAATCGTGAACGTAAGGGGTCGCGCGGATGCCGACATCCAACGTGGAGCCGCCGACGGTCAGCTCCACGCCGGAGGCAAGGACCGGATCAGCATCGGTGTTCGTATTTCTGTAGAAATAGACGTATCCTTCGGCGCCCGTACCGACCAAGAGGTCTTTCTTGCCGTCGCCATTGTAGTCGCAAACCCACGGGGCAGGCGCTCCACATCCGCCAGAGGGATGATAGATGTCTGTTCCATCAGCCTGGACATTGACAAAGCCGCTGAAAACGGGCTGCGAATCGGTGCCTTCGTTCAAATACAGCGCCACCTTGTCGGCGTTTCTATAGCCCACGATGAGGTCCTTCAATCCATCGTTATTCCAGTCGCACACGCATGGGATGGCGTGAGAACCGGGGTCCAGCGGTGAACCGTTTACATTCACGTATTCAGCAGGCCTCAGCATAATCGGCTGGGCGTGGACTGTGGATGCAAAACTCATGGCCCATGCAATGAAAGCTGCAAGAAGAACGAAGCTCTCACTCTTCGGTCTCATTTGATGCCCCTTTCCCCGACGTGCGGATAAGTTCCTCGCAGTGTGCTTTTCCTTGGTTGTACCTGTTTTCAAGTGTGTTATAGCAGAACCGACCGGCTTTTTTCCACCGAATTCTCCAACGGCAACATGGCTGAAGAAGTGACTCTTGCCGAGACCCACATAGACGGAACGACCGATCACCCTTTTCGGCTCCACGTCTCCCATCCCCATCCGAAAACAGCCGCACCGCGGGGTTTTCTCTCACCGCTAAAGTTGTCCCGGAGCGGTGTCTGCCCTTCATGTGCACGGTTGCACTGGGGGGGGAGCTCGAGGTGCGGCGTTACCCTTCGCAATCTCACGCACTCAAATGCAGGCGCACCCGGACCGTCTGTCGGTTAGCGACCGACACGGCTGAATCCCGGGGCAGGATGGTTCAGTTCACCATAGAGCCGCGGGTGTGAAGGGATCCGCTCTCGCTCAAGGCCGTCAAGATGGGTGATGCTTTCTTTCGGTTCTTACTTCTCTGGGGCTGTTTTGACAGAGGCAACGATCGGTCCAATAAAGGGTCTGAGGACCGCATAATGGCCGCCTCCTCGCCGCTCCCATGACTTACCAGCCCGGGCAGCCACGACATCCAAAGTGGGAATCACGACTATCAGGCTGTCATACAAGCCCCAGGACCAGTATGCGTCCCTCGGAACGCCCGGCAGCGTGCCGTCGGCATTGTTCCACCACAGGAGGCCATAGTGATCCGAGGCATTGCCATGTTTCTTGGCATCCCATTCGGGAATACCGACTACTTCTGGCTGAGTGGTGCGAGCCCGATCAACGAAGTCCCTCGGAATAATCTGTTTCCCCTGCCAATTGCCGCCGTGGAGATAAAGGTACCCTATGCGGGCCATGGCATCCACATTAGCGCTGATGCCCGAGCCGAATTCCCGCCGTGGGATGCCTTCTATGTTAGCCGCACGGTAAGCGTTCCTGCGCCAGGAGAGGTCATCCTTCTTGATGCCGAGAGGCGAGAAGACGCGGTCAAACATCAGCCTGTTGACGTCTCGCCTGTAAACCAGCGTGATACACTCCGCTAACCAGTTCGGACCTGCATCGCTGTAATGCCATCGAGTGCCCGGTTCGAACAGGAGCTTTCCGTAGCCGCCCGGTTTCTCAAAGCCCGCTGTCTGCGTCGCCAAATGCAGAATTGTGATACGCTCGGGCCAGCCCGTCTTCTTGTTGCTATCAGGCGGCGTTGCGAGTGTGGGATGATGTTTTCGCGCCTTGTCGGTCAATTTCACCTTTCTGTCCATGATCGCAAGGCCCAGCGCCGTCACACCTATTGACTTTGTCGTGGACTTCAGATCGTATCGTTTCTTGGGGTCCCCCCATGACATGACCAATTTCCCGCCGCGGATAATGTAACCCGAGCCGCCACCGGTAAGCGCGTATTGGCGAGCCTGCTGGAGTTTCGACTCGTCCATACCCTGACTCGCGGGAGACGCTCTTTCCCACTCGAATTGTCCTGCAAGTACAGGCATCCTCGCCGCGAAACACACGGCGAACGAAACAACTGCCAAAAGAACGTTTTTAGGTTGAATGGAAATCATTGGCATCCTTTCATTCTTCCCTTTTTTCCTGCAACACCGCCCGGCACGCGAGACGCAAGTACTCCTCGAAGTCCCAGCTCCCGCTGCTGCCGGTCTGACGCGTTATAACCAGGTCGAGGCTCGGCACGAAGGCGATCAATTGACCGCCGGAGCCGGGCTTGAAGCGGGCATCTTTAGGAATGTCTCGACCGCGCCTGTCGGTCAAGCGGCCCGGTAGTTCCCAGCCGTGGGACCACGACTCAGCGTCCCGGTCAAAAGACTTTTTTCCTTTGATCGAGTGCGTGGGAGCCGCGGTTTCTTCGACGAACCATTTCGGAATCACTTTTTCTTGTTTCCACCGGCCGCCTCGCAGCATGCAGTAGGCGATACGTGCCATCTCGCGCGCCGGAAGACCCAGACCGTGAGAAGGATGCCTTCCATGTTTCTCGTCGCCGTCAAACCACTGAAACCACCATTTCTCGATTCCCAACGGTTTGAATAACTTCTCGATGGCAAAACTGTCGTAAGGCATCCCGGTAACGCCTTCGCAGACTAACGCGGCATGGTGTAAGCCGTGCGTCGAGTAATCGAGATCGGTCCCCGGGTCGAATGCCAACCGCGCCGTTTTTTGGTCCCCTGTGTGTCCGAGAATCCACTCCCAGCGGCCGCGATTTCCCACCCCGGCCGACTCTGGGACAATGCCGGAGGTATGATTGAGCAGTTGCTTGACAGTAATCTTCGCCTTACGTGGATCGCTGAGTGGCCGCGCCCAAGGGATGAAATCGAAAGCCGGATCATCGAAATTCATCTTCTTGGGTGTGCGTCCCTTCTGGCTTTCTTCCGAGGCAATGGCCAAAACGGTGGCGCAGATGGCTTTTTCGAGCACGACGCGACCCTGCCGGAATCCGTCTTGGAGCTGCGGCCTCGCTCCACTTCCAACACGATGTACCCCCGACGGATCACGACGGCCGCAAACTTGCGGTTATCCGATCGCAGGAGCCACTCCTTCAGCTCAGCCAGTTTCTCGGGGTCCATGCCGGCGAGCCGGCGTATGTCGCCCGCGTTGTCGAGCTTCCGCCATCCACCCTCCGACTCCGGTGGGGGAAAGTAGTCGTTGCTTACGTCAACGGCGCCAGCCGCCGCACCCGATAGCATCCACGTCAGTATCAAGATGAAACCGGCCGGAGCTGCTGTGAGTCTTTTCCTATTGATATGTATCATTGGTCGCTCCCGTCAGAGCCAGTATTTCCCGTGGTTTCAGTGCCAAACCGAAGATGTCATTCGTTTCTTCGATGACCACAATAAGTGAAGTATCAGAAGAAAGTATTGCATCCGTGTCTATTTTATCATAGCAATCAATTATTCTCTTTTCATACTCTAAGTCTAACATATCAAAAGTTATCCAACCTACAACTTTACCCAAAGTTGTAACTAACCCAATTTGTTCCATAGGATCTAAGTCATGTTGACCACATAAATCTATAAACCATTCTTCCCATACATCAGAGACAGAACGATCGCTATCAAAATTACTTATAAAAGGTGTGCAAACGTCACTGACAGAAATCAAGTTTGCCAATTTATGCAAATGTGATAATCCAGACATAAGAATACAATCTTTAAATTAATAATTTCCTAATGGCCTAACGGACTGAACTAAGCTGCCTGAAGCCGCTGGTAGAAAAATCCAGTAAGAAGGACACATGCTGCGGTTTCAGGTCAGCTTCAGTGTGTTGTTAGCTGAAGTCTTTCTTACGCCACGCAATCGAAACCGCCACGGAAGCGACGCACGCTCCTCCCGCAAAAATAGGGAATAGCCGTCGGAAGTACCCGGTGTCATGGAGCACGATAAGCGAAGCGATGATCGCGATGGCCCATATCATCGCATTGACCATCAGAATGACGTAAAGGCCGCTACACGATGATCTCTGCTCCTCAGCTTGATTCTTCTGGTTCATAGTTCCTCCTATTGGGCTCTGAATGCTCTCGGCTCAAATATACCCAAGTGATATTCCAGCCAACGCGTCCGCTGCATGCGACTGTTCGACTCAGTTCCTACTTTTCGTGCGCCATGAGTAAGCGGTTGTCCTTGATGTACAGCTTCCCGTCTGGGCTGGGCCGGTATTCGTTTAGCCACTCCAGGATTCCCTCGTAATCTCTTAGCTTCAGGTCATAGCGTGACGCCTTGTAGGCGTGAGCGGCTCGTGAAAAGTGGGACGTCGTGGCTAGCATCGCGTTGGCCACTCGGAGATCCAGCTTAAGTCCGTAGAGGGCGCGCACGATCTCGACCCCCACCTTGTTGTCCGGCCCGAATCTCTTGCATTCAATGAGCCACGACGTCGACTCATGGCCTGGGACTGGGGCGGTAGCGAAGATGTCGTATCCTCCGTCCCGTGTAGTCGAGGTTAAGTGCACCTGCCAGCCATAGCTCGTGAGTATCTCAGCGATCAGTTCCTCGAAGGTTCTGGGGTGAATTCCATGCAGCGCCTTTGGATGCTTCGCTAAGTATTTCACCAGCTCTTGGGTTATTGTGTGGATGGCTTCAACGAGGCTAGCCGGAGTTTCCTGTCCTTGGTAGATAGTGCGCAAATACCTGATCTTCTCAATTGCCTTCTTGAGGAAGTGCGAACAGAATTCCCTATGTTCCTCTATGGACGGCTGATGGGCATACTCGAACGCCTCAACAAGGTATTGCTGTAGGACGGTGGGATCAGAGAATATTGCCGAGTCTAGTCCGTCGCATGTAGCAAGATCGAGGAAGCTACACCCGCCCTGCATGGGACCCACCGGCGTCAAGTGAGCGTCTGTTAAATTCGCTCCTGTTAGGTCGGCCGCATCCACACCGAATAGCCCGCAAAGCACAGCTCCGTTGAGGTTGTCCCGGCTAAGGTCCGCATTTCGGAGGCAGCTACGGAGGATCGCGCCGCTAAGATCCGCGCCTCGGAGGCTTGCCCCGCTCAGATCTGCTCCAAAGAAGCTAGCCTTCCTGAGGTCCGCCCCGCTGAGGTCCGCCGCGCCAAGATTGGCCCCGCTGAAGTCAATCCCGCAAAGGATGGCATTCCTCAGGTTAGCTCCTGCAAGATCCGGGCACAGCCCGTGATTGTGCCTCCGCCACTCATTCCAGGCCTCGATGCCCTGGCTGAGGACCGCCAGATGCTCAGGATTTGCCATGGTATTCTCTTGATCTACCTATGTCGCCATCAGATACTCATCCCTCGACGGCTTCGGAGGAGACTTCCCCCTGTAAGAACAAGCGCGACGTTCCCGTTGTCCCGTCCACTCGGTCGAACCAGTTAATCTACACAAAAGCTCCGTTTGCCGGGTACGGATCACCCCAAAATCAATATTTTACTTTCGGCGCCCGGGTAGTCAAGCGGAATTTGATGAAAACGTTGGCGAGCGGCGGATGCCGTTTCGAAAGCCGAGGAGAGGTCTCTGGCAAGGGTTACGCTTACTTGCCGGGCTGCGCAAGAGTCAACGAAGGAAAACGAGAACCTTACGGAGCGCAGTCTGCAAAGCAGATGGATGCTCCTTGAAGCCATGCACTTCCCTTTGTTGACGAGGAAAATGCGTGGAACCACTTGGTCAGAAAAA
>JABMQX010000302.1 GCA_013203085.1 bacterium
GCTCGCCCGGCTCAAACAACTGAACGTGGAAAAGGAATTGCCGAGAGTTGCCGAGTTCTGGCGAAAGAGAATCGACTCCAGAACGCAGATCCGCACCCCGGAGCCCATGCTCAACTCGTTCTTCCGCGCTCACGCAGGACATCTCCTTATCAATACCGAAAGAGAGGTCGGCTCCGATCGCTACATGGCCAAAGTCGGCACATTCCATTACGGCGTCTTCAGTAACGAGTCGTGCATGATGATCAGCGACCTCGACCGACGCGGCTACCACGAAAAAGCCGAAAAAGCCCTCGAAACCTTCCTTCACTACCAGGGCACCGTCGGCCTCCCCGGCGCCTTCAGCAGCAAGGAAGGTCAGTTCTACGGAGCCGGCGGATACGAGCACGGCGGATACAACCAGCACCACGGCTGGGTCCTCTGGTGCATGGGCGAGCACTACTGGTACACACGCGACAAAGAATGGTTGGAGAAATCTGCCGCGGGAATCACAGAAGCCTGTGACTGGATCACTCGCGAACGCCGCCTTCACATCAAAGCGTGCGACCAACCTCACCGCGCCATCGAGCGCGGCCTCCTCCCTCCCGGACGCCTCGAGGACATCGGCGACTGGTGGTGCTGGCTCTCAACCAACGTCTATAGCTGGTGGGGACTCGACAACGCCGCCCGCGCCCTCAAGGACGTCGCTCATCCCGAAGCCGACCGCCTCCTCGCCGACGCCGAAGAGTACAAAGGAGACCTCCTCGCCGCCTTCACCGAAGCCATGATCCGCTCGCCCGTTGTGAAACTGAGAGATGGATCGTACATCCCGCACATCCCCTCACGCGTCCACCGCCGAGGACGCTCCTTCGGCTGGCTCAGCGAGACCCTCGAAGGCGCCATCCACCTCGTCCGCACCGGACTCTTCGAACCATGGGATCCAATTTCCACCTGGATCATGAAAGACTTCGAGGACAACCTCTACCTCTCGAACCAATTCGGCTACACCGTCCCCGATTTCGAGAAATACTGGTTCGACCGAGGCGGCTTCTCTATGCAGCCGTGCCTCCTTTGCAGCCCCTTGCCTTATCTCTTCCGCGACGAGATCAAGCACTACCTGCGAGCCTACTTCAACTCCTTCGCGGTCTGCTTTTTCCCCGACACCGTCATGCTCACCGAGCATCCGCTGCCCGCAATGGGCGATTGGCGGGGCGACCATTACAAGGCGTCCGACGAATCCAATTCCACCTACTGGCTCAGGCTCATGTTCATCCAGGAAGAAGGCGACGAGCTTTACCTCGCCAGAGCCATTCCCCGCTACTGGCTCGCCGACGGACAGAAAATCGCCATCGAACGAGCCGCAACCTACTTCGGCCCCATGAGCTTCGAGATGCGCTCCTTCGCCAACGAGGGCCGAATCGAAATGACCCTCGACCCGCCGACCCGAAACGCTCCCAAAGCCATCCACATCCGCTTCCGCCACCCCGAAAACAAACCCATCACCCGCGTAACCCTCAACGGCAAACCCTACTCCGACTTCGACCCCAAGACGGAATCTGTCACCCTCCCACCAGTCAACAAGAAAACAAGCGTCGCTGTGCATTATGACCTCGAAAAGATGGCAACCATGCGAAATGCGACAAAAGAGGTACAACCCCCAGGGCGCGCCAAGGGGCCACGCCAGCCCCTCACAACCCTGGTGCCGAAATCGCCAGGAACCATACCCACTCTCTGACGACGCCCCGGGGATCGAGGGCGCAGCTGAGAGCGACAACAGGAGGCTCATATCATGAAGAACAGCGAGATCAATTCGCGTATGCCGTAATCGACAGCCAGACCATCGCATGGCGGCCGGTTGCCGATGTCAACGATGATGGCAAGAATATCATGCTTGTCGCCGCAGGCGCACAAGCCGGAGGGAGAAAATCCAACGGCGCGATAAGCTGCTGTGAATATCCCGGTTTCGCCAAACACATCATGGGCGAGGCTTCAGCCCGCGGCTACGTTCCAGAAATGGCCATTGCGACGTTGACGGCGATGGCGGTGTGGACTTGATCGTTGCCGACAACGAGACAAGACGGCGGCTCGTCAACTGCCCGACAACTGAACCTCCACCATGTCCAGATTGAGCGCCTTGAGGTGACCGGCGAGCTTGCTCTTCGACCAGAGGCGCATCTGGCTGTCCCAGGGGTCAACCAACTTCAGCTTCTTTTTGGCTGCCAGTTCGCGCAAGCAATCGGGCAGGTCAAATTCTTTGAGAATACCGAAGACCATCGCGGACAAGGGCCAACTGTACCTCGGCGCCTGTGTTAGCTCGTGGTACGATATCAAAGCGTTGTGCAGGGTAACCTGTTTGACCAGCGGGTGGATAGTAGCCGCGAAGGTGGCCGTGATCGCGCCCATGCCCCGGCCGACAAGGTGGACGCCGCGGTAACCGTGCGACTGGAACAGATCGAGTACGCAGAGGAGATCGTGCACTCGCCGCCCGCAGTAAGGTTCGCTGAGCATCAGCCCATGGTTGGAGTACATGTAGTCGCTGTGATAGGGGTGAAAGAAATCATCCCCACTATCCCTGCACGTGCGAGCGGTCAGTTGTCCCATGCCGCGAACGTCCAGGGCGAAGAGGACTGGCGTGTCGGGCTGCTGGGGCGCCAACCCGAGGACCGCCTCCTTGCGTGCGGAGCGGTGCGGGATGTAGATGGTGGCCTGTTCGCCCTCCGGGAAGTAAAACAGGGAGCCGGTTTTCACAATAGCGTGCAAAAGTGCCAGAATTCGCGGCTCGGTTTCCACCGCGAAGCCGTAGTCTCGCAGGCGTGGGTTGCTCCAGACTGTGGTGCCCCGCATGACCCGGTAATGCGGCGGGCCGGTTCGCTTCGGTAATGCCAGGTGTTTGACAATCTGCTTTGCCAGGGCTCTGCCGGCAACGGGTTTTCGCCGCCCAGTCAAGTCATGCGCTGCTTTCCGTGTGAAATCAAATGTCCGCCGCGAGTTCAGCAAATGAACTTGACCCTTGGGCGTAACCTGCAGCACCTCATCCTTCTCCACGGGTGTGTCGGGTTCGAGAGGAGAAGCATCCACACCGGCGTGCCTGTTGAAGAAGCGATACATAGCCTGGCGAGCTTCTTTGTTGTAACCGTGTGTTTCAGGGCCAACGTAGAGCTGGATGTTCTTCTCGGCGCCGATGATTGCGTACAGGCGGCGAAGCTCCTCGTAAGTCTCCCGGAGACCGCGGACATCGAAGAAGTCGTTGATCTGCCCGAC
>JABMQX010000303.1 GCA_013203085.1 bacterium
ACTGGACCTTTTAAGAGACAGGTCGGTTTCCGAACGGAACAGGTGCGGCAGTTTGATATCGTGTTTGTGACGTGCCAATTTGACAAGTTGGCTCTCGACGTCAAGGTTGTCTTCAACAGCGAAGGGCAAATCACTGGCTTATGGTTTGTTCCAAGCCAACCTGCCGCTGAATACAAGCCTCCAGCCTACGCAAGGCCCGATACCTTCAAAGAGAAAGAGGTTATGGTCGGAACCGGGGAATGGAGTGTGCCCGGAACGTTGGCTCTTCCAGCGGGAGAGGGCCGTTTCCCTGCGGTGGTGCTTGTCCATGGCTCAGGACCCCATGGCCGTGATGAAAGCATTGGTCCCAACAAACCGTTCCGGGACTTAGCATGGGGATTGGCTTCGAGGAGAATTGCCGTGCTTCGCTACGAGAAGCGGACAAAGGAGCACGCCGCAAAACTCGCCTCTATGAAAGCGAACATTACTGTTAAGGAGGAAACCATCGAAGATGTTCTCGCTGCCGTGTCCATGCTGCGCGAGACGGGCAGAATAGACGCAAAGAGGATTTTCGTGCTGGGGCACAGCCTGGGTGGAATGCTGATTCCGAGGATTGGAACACTTGATCCCGGCATTGCCGGATTCATTATCATGGCCGGTACAGCCAGGCCATTAGAGGATGTCATTCTTGAGCAAATGTCTTACATTTTCTCTCTTGACGGCACAATCTCGGAAAGCGAGAAGAAACGACTGGAACAGCTCAAAGTGCAGGTTGCAAGAGTAAAAGATCCAGAATTATCTACCACGACCCCTTCAACGAGTTTGCTGCTCGGCGTGCCCTCCAAATATTGGTTAGACTTGCGCGGCTACAATCCACCAGAAGTAGCGAAAAATCTGAAACAGCCGATGTTAATTCTTCAGGGCAAGAGAGATTACCAGGTCACAATGGAGGATTTTCAGCTCTGGAAGAAGTCTTTGTCCTCTCGAAACAATGTGGAATTCAAGGTCTATCCAAGAGTCAATCATCTGTTTATTGAAGGCGAAGGCAGAAGTACGCCAGCGGAATATCAAACGGCTGGTCATGTGGCAAAGGTTGTCATTGGCGATATTGCTGATTGGATCAAGAAACGGTAGCCAACTGCACATAACACCAGATCGGCGGTTTATTTCGTTCTCGCACCCCGCTGGGCGGGTTCGCCATCCGGGATGCGCTGGAGCAAGAGGGGAGCCGAGCAGGTCCTGCGGGTCTTTTGCGCCTTACGTGGCGGGAGCTTCGAGAAAACCTGGGAAAGGCCGGGCGAATCTATCACGGTCTTGCACAAAAGGTACCTCCGACAACAGCGACTGCAGGCCGCCTGACTCGCCACCAAAATGGGACCACACTCGCAACAGCCCCTCATCTTGCTTAGCACGTTGCGAATATGATATTCTGCGGGCATCGGCCGTGGCGGGGCAAGAAAGGGTATGAACGTTGTGCTCGACAGCCAGCGGCCGATGAGACGAGAGCCGAGCACAGATGGCGAAAGGAACAATTCGATAAGATTGTAAAGGAGGGTGCAACCATGGATGTCATGGAGGCCATCAGAGAGAGAAGGAGCATCCGTAAGTACACGGAGCAGCCAGTGGAGGAGGAGAAGCTGAACCTGATTCTGGAGGCAGGGAGGTTGGCTCCCTCCGCCGCCAACAGGCAGGAGTGGCGGTTTGTGGTCGTGAAAGATAAGGAGACACGGCAAAAGCTGAAGAACGCGGCGAAAGGACAGGCTTTTGTCGGCGAGGCAGCAGTGGTAATCGCGGCGTGTGCCGAAACCGACAACCACGTGATGTCCTGCGGGCAGCTTTCTTACCCGATTGATGTCGCGATCTCCATTGACCACATGACGCTCAAGGCGTTGGAGGAGGGTTTGGGAACTTGCTGGGTCGGAGCCTTTTACGAGGAAGAGGTGAAGAAAGTCCTCGGGGTCCCGGATGATATTCGTGTGGTCGAGCTTCTGGCGCTGGGCTACCCTGCGGATGTCCCCCCGCCGAGGTCGAGACTCCTATTGAGCGATATCGTGCACTACGAAAAATGGTAGCGGTAACGGGGCAATGCCGATGGCGCCCGGGGAAGTTCTCGCCAGACGCGGCCCAAATGAGGGCATTTCCGACGTATGCAGGGGCTTCTTGACAACGCTGGCGACAGGCCCGAGGAAAAGGTGACATGAAGAGAATCTTTGCGGACATCACGGAGACGGTAGGTAACACGCCGCTGGTGAGACTCAACAAGGTTGTTGAGGGGGCAAAGGCGGAGGTTGTGGCGAAGCTGGAATCGTTCAATCCTCTCTCAAGCGTGAAGGAAAGGATCGCCGTCAGCATGATTCGAGATGCGGAGGAGAAAGGCTTGATCCGCGAGGGCACGACGATTGTGGAGCCGACCAGCGGGAACACAGGGATTGGGCTGGCTTTCGTGTGCGCGGCGAGAGGCTACAGGTTGATCCTGACGATGCCGGATACGATGAGCCGTGAGAGGCGACAACTTGTCGGGATTCTGGGAGCGGAGTTGGTGCTGACTCCGGGAGCAGAAGGGGTGCCGGGGGCGGTCAAGAAGGCGCAGGAACTGGTCGAGACGATTCCGAGTTCGTTCATGCCGCAGCAGTTCGAGAACCCGGCGAACCCCAAGGCTCACAGGGAGACGACCGGTGAGGAGATTTGGAGGGACACCGGAGGTGAGGTGGACATCGTGGTGTGCGGGGTGGGGACAGGCGGGACGCTGACGGGGGTGGCTCAGGTCATCAAGGAAAGGAAGCCGTCGCTCAAAGTCATAGCCGTGGAGCCGAAGAATTCGCCTGTTTTGTCAGGGGGAGATCCCGGTCCTCACAAGATTCAGGGAATTGGCGCGGGATTTGTTCCGGATGTCCTCGACGTTTCGCTGATAGATGAGGTCGTGCAGGTCGAGGACGAGGACGCGGGGGAAATGGCAAGGAGGTTGGCGAAGGAGGAAGGAATCCTGGCGGGAATTTCTTCTGGAGCAGCGGTCTGGGCGGCTGTGGAGGTTGCGAAAAGGGAAGAGAACGAAGGGAAGTTGATCGTGGCGATTCTGCCGGACACCGGCGAGAGATACTTGACGACGTGGTTGTTCAACCGATAGGGGACCTGAGGGAAAAGCAGGGACGGCTGGCGATATGCCTTCTATATTTACGCAAGTAACCGATATGAGTTGTCAGTGTTTCGACCCAGTGAGTTTCTCGGACCGCCGGAAGAGGCTTTCAAAGCCTCGGCGGTGGTGTATCTTTGAGATGGGTATGTGATGGAGATCGGGACCAGAAGGGTATGTCTTGACCGTCAGAGTCGTGGGTTACTAAGACGAGCCCCTTCAAGAGGCAAATCCGAGCGGGCTTACCGCTGAACCTGAGGGCGCTGACCGCGCAGAGGATGAACTTCAGTCGTTATTGCTGAGGAGACAAGGCATGAAGAGGACATGGGCAACTAAACAGGTTGACAGGATTGTTGATGCAATATGTGACAGCTACGAGGATGGGACGGGTGTCAACTGCATCGAAGTGCGAGACCTCCCTGTTCAGGGGAAGATACTGGAAATCCTCAGGACGCTGTTTGTGATTCTTTTCCCGGGATACGTGGGGAAGCAGGCGTTTACGAAGGCGAACGTGCGGTTTGTGATAGGGGACCTGGTGAATCGGGTACACGACGATTTGGTAGAGCAAACGGAGAAGGCGTTTCTGCATCAGTGCAGGATTCGGAAATGTGAAGGGTGTGATTGCCGTGCGATGGCCGAGAAGGTCACCCAGCGCCTTTTGAAAAAGTTGCCGCAGATACGGGAGCTGCTGAAGGGAGATGTGGCGGCGGCCTATGATGGCGACCCAGCGGCAAAATCGTTCGACGAGATCATCATCAGTTACCCGTGCATTGAGGCGATAGCGACGTACCGGATCGCGCACGAGCTGGAGGTGATGGATGTGCCGTTGATCCCGAGGATTATGACGGAACACGCTCACGGAAAATCTGGAATAGATATTCATCCGGGAGCGAAGATCGGGAAGAACTTCTTCATTGATCACGGGACCGGTGTGGTCATCGGCGAGACGACGGAGATCGGCGATAACGTCAAGATTTATCAGGGAGTTACGCTGGGTGCACTGAGTTTCGCTAAGGACGAGCGGGGCCGCGCCATCAAAGGTGGGAAACGCCACCCGACAATAAAGGACAATGTGACAATCTACGCCCAGGCGACGATTCTCGGCGGAAAAGTGGTGATAGGAGAGAACTCAGTCATCGGCGGGAACGTGTGGTTGACGGAGTCAGTGCCTGCGGGGACAACTGTTACGGTCTCCAAGCCGGATTTGGTTTATAGGAAGGGCAAGGAGTCCGCAAGGGCCGGGAAGAAGACAGGGAGTTTGCGGGGCAAGCGGATAGGCTCCTGAGGGGGGTGTACGGCGTAGCGAAGGAGCACGCTGCTCGATAGTAACAGGTATTCGCGCCCGGATGCTTTTCTTTTACCGAAGATCGTCGCGAGGTGTGATTCAGGTCAGATATATCCCTCCTGTTTGTACTTCTGGAGCTTGTAGATGAGGTTTCGGCGGCTGATGCCGAGGCGTTTTGCCGCCTGAGTTCTGTTTCCACCGGTCTCGGCGAGGGCGCTGAGAATTGCGGTACGCTCGACGTCTTCCATTAGTGTTCCGTCGGAGTGAGGGGGAACTGTGCGGCCGGGGATGTCCGATGGACAGATTTTCGCGGGAAGATGCTCCGGGAGTACGATTTCTCCCCTCGAGAGAAGGCACGCCCGCTCGACGGCGTTTCGCAGTTGCCGGATGTTGCCGGGCCAATCATACATTTCGAGGGCTGCGGAGGCGGTGCCGGAGAAACGAACCTTGCCGCCGGTAAATGAACCGGCGAAATGGCGAGCCAGAGGGAGAATGTCCGCACGACGTTCCCGCAAAGGGGAAACGTGCAACTGGATGACGTTGAGGCGGTAGAAAAGGTCCTCGCGGAAGCGACCGTCAGCAACTGCTTTTTCAATGTCGCGGTTGGTGGCGGCGATGAGGCGGACGTCGGTGCGAAGGGTGCCGCTGCCGCCGAGCTTCTGGAAGGTCCCGTCCTGAACAACCCGGAGGAGCTTTGCCTGGAGACTCGGGGACATCTCGGCAATTTCGTCAAGGAAGAGAGTTCCACCGTTGGCCGCCTCGAAGCGTCCGCTGCGGTCCTGGACGGCGCCTGTGAAAGCGCCTTTCTCATGGCCGAACAGTTCGCTTTCCAGAAGGTTGTCGGGAATGGCGGCACAGTTGACCTTGACGATGGATTTTTTTCTCCGCTCGCTCCAGAGATGGATGAGGTCTGCTACGACCTCCTTGCCAGTGCCGCTTTCGCCGGAAATGATGACCGACGCTCTTGACGGCGCGACGACTGCCGCCTCAGCCAGAATGGATAGGAACGAAGGGCTTTTGGCGACGACTCCCTCTGGGATGTCCGGGAGGGAAGGGGCTTTTGCGGGGAGGCCGGGTGCTCCAGCAGCGTCCTCGACGGCGACCGCGAGTTCGTTCAGGTCTATCGGCTTGGCGAGGTAATCAAGGGCGCCGTCCTTTATGGCGGATACGGCGTCGCGTACGTCCGCGTAAGCGGTGATCAAAAGGACCGGGAGGACGGGGAAGGATTCTCGTATTTCCCGCAGCGCTTCCAGCCCGCTCATCCCCGGCATTCGCACGTCCATGATGACGATGTGAATCGGTCGCTTCCGGAGCTCGGAGAGAGCTTCCTCGGCGGTTGCCGCCTGAAAACAATCATATCCTCGCGTAGCCAGAAAATCGGCGATCAGCCGCCGCTGTGTGGCGTCATCGTCAACAACGAGGACTGATTTTGCCTGGCGAGAGGTCATTGTCCTTCCTCGACAAGCCGTATTCCGTCCACGATGAACACAGAACCGCGTGGAACTCTGGGTTCATACTGGAGGCGCCAGCCGTGGGCAAGAGCGATTCGCCGACAGATGGCAAGCCCCAACCCACTCCCGTCCTGACGCGTTGTAAAATAAGGAGTGAACAGCCGGTCGCGGTGTTCGGGGGGCACTCCCCTTCCGTCGTCCTCGACGACGATGCGCACATTGCCTTCACCCTGAGGCTCGACGCTCACCCGCAAGTGCCCTCCATCTTCCACTGCTTGCACGCCGTTAAGGAGGAGATTGAAAAGCAACTGACGAAGCATCTCGCGGTCCGCCCAGACGACGGCATCATTGTGCTGTAGATCGAGGTGCGCCTTTTGCTCTTCAGCGTCGAGGGAGATGAGCGCGCGAAGCTCCTCGAAAAGGGAGTCAAGTTTCACCTGCTTGGGCTTCGATTCGCGGGGACGGGAAAACGCAAGCCACTCGTTGATCCGCGAATCGAGCCGATCCGCTTCGTCGGCGATCAGCTTGACTTTCTCTTTCCAGTCGGGAGACGAGGGTGTCGTGCTGGCGAGGGTCTGAGCAGCCATTCGGACAACATTGAGGGGGTTTTTCGTCTCGTGAGCGAGGCCGCCGGCAGCCAGGTTCATTTCAAG